>CAMCTH010000337.1 GCA_945877965.1 Planctomicrobium piriforme
ACTCGGCTTGCCGCATCGGGCCGAGTCGCGCGGATTCCGTCTCGGCGCGAACAATTTCGGTCCGATCTCGCCGCACGCCGCAGCCGGCTTGCAGCAACTCGGCATCGCTCTCCCCTCCGCAGTGCGGTTTCCCGCCGTCGTCGTCGAAGACGAATTGCGCGGCGCCGCGCGAGTCATTGCCGTCAAAGAGACCGAGCATCGCCCGCTGATGCAGCAGCATTTTCCCGCGCTGGTCGAGCAAGTCGAATACTGGCAAATCGACGACATCGACTGCGCCGAACCGGCCGAAGCGCTGCCGCATCTACAAGCCAAGCTGGATGCTTTGTTGGCCGGCCTGAGGCCCGCAACGCCGGACTCCGCTTGAATCTCCGGCGGAAATCCGTCTAATGCGAGGGTGACGGAGCGGCCGACCCGGACGTCGGCCCGCGCAACCCCTGAACGACGGCGATGGAGAATGCCCGATGGAGAATGTCTTGGCGGTCGTGTTGGCCGGCGGAAAAGGGTCGCGCCTCGAGCCGCTGACCCGCGATCGGGCCAAGCCCGCCGTTCCTTTCGGGGGTGCGTATCGCATCATCGATTTCACGCTGTCCAACTGTCTGAACAGCCGGATTCGCAAGATTCTGGTCCTCACGCAGTACAAGGCGGCCAGCCTCGACCGGCACATCCATCTCGGCTGGCGACACTTGTTCTGCCGCGAACTCGGTGAGTTCGTCGACGTCGTCCCGCCGCAGCAACGGATCGACGAAAACTGGTCCATGGGGACCGCCGACGCCGTCTACCAAAACATTTACACGATCGAGAAAGAGCGCCCGCAGTACGACGTCATCTTGGCCGGCGACCACAACTACAAGATGAACTACAAGCGGCTCGTCGAAGCGCACATCGAAAAAGGGGCCGACCTCACCGTCGCTTCGCTCCGCGTCAGTCCCGAAGAAGCCAAGGCCTTCGGCGTGATGGAGGTCGACACGGAGAACCGCGTCGTCGGCTTCATCGAAAAGTCGCCGACGCCCAAGACCATCCCCGGCGACGATGAGCACTGCTTGGCCTCGATGGGGATCTACGTCTTCTCGGCCCGTTTGATGTTCGACGAACTCTGCCGCGACGCGACCGTCGTCGACAGCCAGCACGACTTCGGCAAGAACATCATTCCGTCGATCATCAAGGACCGCAAAGTCTTCGCCTACCCGTTTATCGACGAGAACCTCAAGACCGACGCCTACTGGCGCGACGTCGGCACGCTCGACGCTTATTATGAAGCAAACATGGACCTCGTCCGCGTCGACCCGCTGCTGAACGTCTATGACGATCGCTGGCCGCTGCGAACTTATCTGCAAAGCTTCCCGCCGCCGAAGTTCGTCTTCGCCGGCGAAGGGCCCGATGCCCGTCGCGGTCAGGCCCTCGACAGCGTCGTCTGCCTCGGCTCGATCGTCTCCGGCGGCACGGTGGCCGGCTCGATCGTCGGCCCCAACTGCCGCATCAACAGCTACGCCCACGTGACCGATTCGATTCTGTTCGAAGGGGTCGAAGTCGGGCGGCACGCCAAGATCCGCAAGGCGATCGTCGACAAGGGAGTTCACATCCCGGCCGGCATCGAGATCGGCTACGATCTCGAACAAGATCGCGCCCGCGGGTTCGCCGTCAGCGAAGGGGGCGTCGTCGTGATCGCCAAAGCCGACGGTGTCGAGCACTTTTCGCAGTAACTGATCGTTAGCCCCCGTCGATAGCGACGAAGTCGCGTACGCCGGGGGCCGAAGCACCGTTCGATCAGCTACTTCTTAAACTGCTCATCCACCGCGCCGGTGCCGTAGATCGGCAGGTAGCGGTAATAGACTTCGAGCGTCAGCAGGGCCATGGCCGTGTTATACAGCCGGCCCCCTTGGTCGCCGTGCTTGTCGCGAAAGTACCAACTGCCGGCCTCATGTCCAGCCGTGGCTTGCGTCCGAATGAGTTGTTCGCGGAGCCGTTCGTTCCACGAGATCCACTCCGCCCCGCCCCAGTGCCGCAGCACCTGTGCAGCATAGTAGTTGTAATAGAGATCGGTCGGCGACGGCCCTTTGCGACTCAACGTCTGCACACCCCGCGCCAGCGACGGATGCCGCCGCGGCCAACCGCCGTACATCCGGCACAACAACCCGACGGCCGTCATCGTCGGCTCTTGCTTACTCGGTCCCAGGTAACCGTACGCCGCACCGGAGTCGTCCTGCATCGTGTCCAAGAACTGCCACGCCTTCTTGAACGTCGAGGCCGGCACCGGCAGGTAGTTCATCTGCCCGCTCTTCAGCGCCGGCCACATCCAACCGGTGACGCTTGTATCGCCGGCCTGACCCGGCGTGTAGCGCCAGCCGCCGCCGTTCGGGTCTTGTGCATGCACGATGAACGCAATCGCCTGCCGACAGACGGGGTCGAGCGAACGATCTTCGGTCATCGCATACGCTTCGCAGAGTGCGAGCGTGGCGATCGCTTGCGCGTAAAGATTCGTGCCGCCCTGCAAGTCGCCGCCGAAGGGAGTCTCGATCACCTTCGACTTCAAGAAGTCCAAACCTTTGCGGACCGTTTCGGTGTAGGGCCCGCGACGGTGCGTGTATCCGGCTCCCAAGAACGGCAGCAAGGCCATGCCGGTCGCCGCCGTCGTCGAGCCGTGATTGCCCGGCTTGGAGCACTCTTCGCAGCCGCCGCCGTAGGAATGGTTGTAGTGCCAACTCCCGTCGGCCCGCTGATGGGCCGCGAGCCAGCGGAGCCCGCGCTCGACGGCTTCTTCACTTTCGCGCGTTCCGCCGTCGGCGAGCAGTGCCGCTTTCAATTCGGAATCGCGACCGTCGAGCATGCCGAACGGACTGCCGGCGATCTTGGTCAGCCACTCCGAAGTCTCGGCCGGGTGCGGTGCGAGATCCGTGCGCGGCTTCGTCAGGTCGACGCCCGTTCGAGCCGCGCCGGTCGGACGGGCGGCGACGAATTTCGAAGCGAGCAGCGCCACACTCGGCATCTCGTCTGCACTGTGATCGCGCGGCGGCGACTTCGGCGGCGTGACGTGAAGCAGAGCGACCTTTTCCGGCCTCGGCGCCGTCAGACTCGCCAGGATGACGACGCCCCGCTTGTCCGATCGCGGCGGGATCAGCACCAAGGCCAACGCCAACAGCAGCGAGAAATGAACGATCCCGCTGACGAGCGCCGCCATGACCAGTTTTTGCGGACCGCGCAGCCGCCAATCGACCGCGGGTTTCGCGGGACGACGTTCGGCAGGTTGCGCCAACTTGGCGCGCAACACGGTCGCAGACATGGCATAATCTCAACAGAGTGCGACCGCGGCGACCCCGCCGCCGGTCGACGCTCAAACGTAGCTCGCCGCCACGCCTCGCCCGTCGGTCCGGATCTAACGATTTTATGTATCACACCGCCTGCACGTCCCGCCGCCCGCCGTTGCCGACCGTGCTGCTCCTCGCGGCGCTCTCGATCACCGGTTGCTCGCGCGAAATGCCCCCGCCTGCCGCCCTCGAACAGACTTGGTCGGAACAAGCGGCCGCCGTCGTCGCGGGCAAGGTCGATCGGATAGTGCAGAGCGAAATGAAATCGGCCGACGACGAACTCGCATCGTTCACCGCTTGGCCGCAGCTAAAGCATCTCCAACTGCCTCAAGCCGCGATCTCCGACAAGGGGGCAACGGCCCTCGCCGCCGCGACGAACTTGGAAGTGCTCGTGCTCGGCGAGACGACGATCACCTCCATCGGGCTGACCGCACTCGCGAAATTGCAGAAGCTGACACGACTCAATCTGGCGCGCTGCGAAGCCGACGATGCAGGCCTCGCCGCGATCGCGACGTTGCCGAACTTAGAATCGCTCCGAATCGGCGGGCCGAACCTCACCGACGCCGGACTCGCGGCCTTGCAGCAAACCAAAACGCTGCGGTTCCTGATTCTCCGCAACGCGCCGATCACCGACGCCGGACTGACACACGTCGTCTCGCTGCCGCAACTCTCGTCGCTCTATCTCGAAGGGACGAAAGTGACCGAGACGGGGGCGCGCTACCTGAGCAAGCACCGCCCCGAGTTGCATGTGCATTTCCCGTGACGTCACGCCGACGGCGCGCGTTGAAACTCAATGTGCTTCCGCCAATGCTCATCGTCGGTCTTGGGAAAATCGAGCCGCAGATGTGTGCCGCGGCTCTCTTCGCGCCGCAACGCCCCTTCCACCATCAGACGCGAAACGACCAGCATGTTTTGCAGTTCCCATCCGGCCGGCGTCGCGAACTGGCGGTTGAGCACATAGCTGCACCAATGGTCGATCGTCTCGGCCGCCTCGGTGAGGCTTGCCGCATCACGACGAACGCCGACGCTGTGCCACATCAGGCTCTTCAGCGAGTTGCGAATGTCGGCCGCATCGAGCGTTTCGGCCGGCTGCGTCAGCGGTGCATTTTCCAGCGGCGTCACGTTGAAGTCGTCGGCGATCTGCAGCGCAGCCTTCGAGGCTCCTTCGCCCGCATGAGCGCCGAACACTAAACCTTCGAGCAGACTGTTCGACGCCAACCGGTTCGCACCGTGCAAGCCGCTCGACGTCACTTCTCCGGCGGCCCACAAGCCGGGGAGCGTCGTTCGTCCTTGATCGTCGACCGTCACGCCTCCCATCATGTAATGTGCGCCGGGACGAACTGGAATCTTGTCCTTCGTGATGTCGAGCCCGAACTCGGCGCAACAGGCCGCAATGCCGGGGAAGCGCAACCGCACGCGGTCGGCATCCAAATGCGACAGGTCCAAAAAGACGTTCGGGTGCCGCGTCTTCTCCATCTGGCTGACGATCGCTTTGCTGACGACGTCGCGCGGCGCAAGCTCGCCGCGGGAATCGTAGTCGAACATGAATCGCTTGCCGGTCCGGTCGACCAAGTGAGCCCCTTCGCCGCGCATCGCTTCGGTGATCAGATTGCGGCTGCTGCCGGCGATGTACAACACCGTCGGATGAAACTGCATGAACTCCATATCGCGCAGCTCGGCCCCGGCCCGATACGCCACGGCATGCCCGTCGCCAGTCGCCACGTCGGGATTCGTCGTCTCGCGATAAACCTGCCCCGCGCCGCCGGTACAGAGAATCGTCTGCTTGGCCCAGACCAGCGTCTTGCCATGCTTCGGATTCCACACGAGCGCGCCGCGACACGCCCCGTCGTACGTCAGTACGTCGATCGTGAACGTGTCGGTCCAATGAAACAAGTTCGGCAGCTTCTTCACTTGCTGAATGACGGCCCGCATCACTTCACGTCCCGTTGCATCCCCCAGGGCATGCACGATCCGGTCATGGCTATGGCCCCCTTCGCGGCCGAGATCGAGCTCGCCGGCGATCTTGTCGAAGTTGGCACCCCAGGTAATTAGCTCGCCGATCCGCTCGGGCGCTTCCCGCACGACCATCTCGACGATCGCCGGGTCGCAGAGATTGCCGCCGGCGCGGAGCGTGTCGGCCACATGGTTCTCGAAACAATCTTCCGGGTCCATCACGCCCGCGATGCCCCCTTGCGCGTACTGGCTGTTCGACTGCGTGAGCGATTGTTTCGTCACGACCAGCACGCTGAGCGAAGGATCGATCGCTAGCGCCGCCCGCAACCCGGCCAAGCCGCCGCCGACGATCAACACATCGCAAAAATGATGCGGCACCCGCTTGGGATGAAACGGAACGAGATAACGTTGGCCGAGAGATTGCATGGAGCCG
>CAMCTH010000338.1 GCA_945877965.1 Planctomicrobium piriforme
CTCGGTGGCAGGCTCTTTCAACTGCGGACTCAACTGCGGCCACGCGGCGAGCAGCACCTCGGCGACGCCGGGATCAACAAAATTCCCCAAGACGGCGACGGCCGCGAGTTGCACGGCGTGCGGCTCGCGAGTGTCGATCAGCTTGGCGAGCGTCGGCTTCACATCGGCGAATTTGCCGAGGGCGAGACCGTCGATCGCCGGGACGCGCTGCTTGGGATCGAGTTTCGTATTGCTCGCGGTCTTCAAGGCGGCCGCAAGCATGTCGGCGACGACGGCGTTCATCGTCTTTAACTCACCACGAGCGGCCATTTGCGAGAGCACGCTATTCGGTTTCTTCAAGCCTTGCGAAAGGCCGCGGGTGACGGCGAGCGCGGCGGCCGGATCCTTGCTGCTGAGCGAATCGAGCGAAGCAACGGCGAGCTTGACTTCGTCGGGCTTGTTTTGCAAAGCGATTTGCGTCGCGAGTTTCTCCAGAAAAGGGGCGGGAACGACATGTCCGCGAGCCCCGGACGCTTGGACAAGCAGTTGGAATAGCGGCCCGGCCCCATCGGCTACTGAACTTTGCACCGCCGCTTGAATCCAACGATCGTGTGCATGATGGATGCTGATGAGGGCGAGTACCTGATGGGTGTTTGCCAGCGGTGTTTTCGCTTGAGGAAATTGTCCCAGGGTAAAAGCGAGTTGGTAAATCACTTCCGGGATCATCTCGTGCACGGCTAACAGCAATTTCTCGATCAGTTCCGGATTGGCCGGCACTCGCTCGCACAACCGGAGGGCGTGGCAACGAACCTCAGAGGCGGCATCGAGTAGACGTTGCGCCACATCGGACGTCTGCAGAGCTTTTAGCCCATCGAGGCAATAAAGCGCGTGCATGCGGCCCAATGGAGATGATGATTCATGCGCTAACTTTCTCAAGGCGTCGACGGCCGATTTGTCTTGCCGTTGCCACAGCAATCGGGCGGCCGTCTCGCGGTGCCAAGCGTTCGGGTGTTCGAGCAAGGCAACGAGTTCGGCGGTTGATGCGGTGCCGAGTTGCGGTTTCGCGCGCTGTTTGAAACCTTCGGCAGGCAGCACGCGATAGATGCGGCCTCGATCGCGGCCGCTTGTTAGGTCGAGGTGCTGCTTGATTTCGAGCGGGATGCTGTGCGGATGCTCGATCGTTTCGCGGCACATGTCGGCGATGTAGAGCGTGCCGTCGGGGGCGTTGGCGTACTGGGCTGGGCGGAACCAGATGTCGGTCGACGAGACGAACTCGCTCTTCTCGTCGATCCGCCGGCCGACGAATTGCAGCCCGTTCGGTTCGAGCCGTTTGCGATGGACCAAGTTGCTGCCGACGTCGCCGACGATGGCGATCCCTTTCCACTCGGCGGGCCAAGCGTCGCCGCGATAGATCGTCACGCCCCCTGCGCCGGTGAAGTAACCGGCCGGCCGACCGCCCCCTTCGACGGCTCCTTTGACGACGCCCGAGACGCGGAGCCGCGTGCGCACGATCCGCCATGGTTCGACGGGGCTGGTTCGAAAGACCTCGGCCTGCGGGCCGTCGGCGGCGATGCTGACTCGCGCCGGCGGTGCGTTGAGGAATGGGTTGCGGGCGATGTAGCGATCGTCGTACATCACCTGCTGCAGGTGATCGCTGTTCGACGAGACGAACTTGTGCCCCCAATCGTCGAACGACATGCCGTGCTGCGCCGCACCGCTCATGAGTTCGAATTCGTACGTCCGCGGATTGAACGCGAGATCGCGACCGCGGATGTTAACGGTCATGGCGTCCTTCGGAGCATCGCCTCGTTTGATATCGCCGCCGTTGGCGCTCGTCGCGATGTGCAGCCGATTGTCGAGTCCCCAACGGAAGCAGTTGAGCAGGCCTTGGACGTTGCCGGTGCCGAAGCCGGTAAAGACGAGTTTCTTCTCGTCAGGATTCTTGGCATCGATGCGGCCGTCGCCGTCGGTGTCTTTGAAATAGAAAATGTCCGGCGCGTCGGCGACGAACAGCCCGCCGTCGAACGGAAAGAGGGCCGTCGGCCAGAGCAGGCCGTCGACGAAGATGGTGCTCTTATCGAACTTGCCGTCGCCGTCGAGGTCGTCGAGCACGCTGACGCGCGAGTGCTTGCCGTCGCGGTCCTCGCTATAGCCGCGCATCTCGCAGACGAAGAGCCGGCCGTTCTCGTCGAACTCCATCGCGACGGGGCTATTCACCAGCGGCTCGGCGGCGACCTGTTCGAGCTTAAAACCCGGGGCGACGGCAAACGTCTTCATCGCGTCGGCCGGTGAGGTCGGCGGAATCCGCGGCAGTTCGGCCGAGTAATCGACGGCAGGTTTCGCAGGGGTGGCGCTTTGCGACGGAGCGGAGATCGGCGGCACAGCGGGCTGCTGGGCCCGACCGACGACGGCGAGCAACGACAAGGCCGAAAGTACGAACAGGCACGATCGAATCATCGGCGACAAACTCCAAGCGATGAAGGCAGGCGGGGTGCCATGGTCACGCTCGCGCGGCCATGTTCGGATCGTGGTCACGCAAATGTGGCCACGACACCCAGAAATCTTAGGCGGGCACTAGAACGATACGCTGCTGCCGAGACGTTCGCAACCAAAGCACGCGGCGCAGATTTGATTCTATTTAACCAGCGCGTCGAACGCCGGTTCGAGCCATTCGCGCGACCAAATGTGTTTCGACTGCGGGCCGTCGCGATAGACATGCGGCACTTCGAGCTTCTCCAGCAGCGCGTGAATCTGGCGATGATCCGGGAAGCCGCCGTAGCCGAGCAGCGCGAGTCGCGATGATTCGCACAGCTCTTTGGCGCGGGCTTCGAGCAGCGGTGTGATTTGATAGTGCGCGAAATTCTCGGGCGTGCCGAAGATCGGGCCGCTGCCGTACTTGCCCGGCGCATCCATTAAGAGCGGGGCGTCCCACGACGAGGCTCGCTCGAAGAGATCGGGATGACGCAACAAGATCGACCACGCGCCCCAACCGCTCTTGCTGAAGCCGCAGAGTAATCGGCCGCGCCGCGCGGCGATCGTCGGATAAGTCGCATCGATGAACGGCACAATGTCTTGCAGAAAATACGCTTCTTGCGCGAGCTTCGGGTCGGTCGGATGATCGGCGTACCAGGGGAGCGCGGCGAACGACGGCGCGACGCAGATGACTTGGTATTTGTTCGCAGCATCGAACTCGCGGACCGATGCGATCGCGTCGCCGTACTTGCTTCCGCGTCCCCCTTCGACCGGCAACAAGTAGACGACCGGATATTTTTTGGTCGAGTCGAGCGGCGACGGCAGCCAGACGCGGACGTCGGTCGGGGCCGATTGCCGCGGCGAGTCGACGGTGTGCGTGAGCAGGCCGTCGGCATCGCGCGTCGCCGGAGAAAACTTAGCTTCGGGCGTGATGAGGAGGAGCAGTAGGATCGTGTGCATTCGATTTAATTCTCAGCCCCCGTCGTTCGTCGCCGTCTTGGGGATTCGGCGCGAGTGCCGGGGGGAACTTGTTTCGCGGCGGTTCGCCTCGTAATGTAGTCGACGCCGCTTCGCTTCACACCTTCCTTGGGATTTTGCCATGTCGATCTTCGTACGTTGCTGGCTCGCCGTCTCGCTGTTGACCGCAACGGCCCGGGCCGACGAACCGCTTTGGACCGCCAAGCCGGTGACGGCGGAGAAGTCGTTTACGACCGGCATCGAAGGGCCGAACAGCGATGCGGCCGGCATCGTCTACTGCGTTGCATACCAAAATCGGGGGACGATCGCGCGGGTTTCGCCCGACGGCAAGATCGAGGTCTTCGTCGACTTACCGCTGGGCAAGCCCGACGCGAAGGGGAAGGCCAAGCAGAGTTTCGGCAACGGCATCGTCTTCGATTCGCAGGAGCAGATGTACGTGGCCGACTATGCGAATCACAACGTGCTCAAAATCGATCCGCAGACGAAGGCGATCTCGGTCTTCGCGCACGACGATCGTTTTAATCAGCCGAACGATTTGGCGATCGGGCCCGACGACGTCATCTGGTGCAGCGATCCGGCTTGGGGGAAGAACACGGGGCAAATTTTCCGCGTCGATACGAAAGGCCAGATCACGTTGGCGGCGGAGAACCTCGGCACGACGAACGGCATCGAAGTCAGCCCCGATGGCAAAACGCTGTATGTGAACGAAAGCGTGCAGCGCGGCATCTGGGCCTTTCCGATCGGCGCCGACGGCAAACTCGGCGAGCGGAAACTCGTCAAGCAGTTCGACGATTTCGGCTTCGACGGCATGCGCTGTGACGCCGAGGGTCGGTTGTTCGTTTCACGCTACGGCAAGGGGACGGTCGTCGTGCTGTCGCCGAGCGGCGAAGTGCTGCACGAGATCGACGTGTTGGGGAAGAGTCCGAGCAATGTTTGCTTCGGCGGGCCCGACGGCAAAACGGTGTTCGTGACGGAAGTCGAAAAGACGCGACTCGTTTCGTTCCGCTCCGATACGCCGGGCTTGAACTGGCAGCGCCGCCAGACCGCGAAAAAATAGCTCGCCGGGAGGGCGAAGTTCCGGAGTCGAGCGCGCTGCCGGCAAAACCTTGCTCGCGCTGCGGGGTTGGACTCTAATGCGCGAAGACGGCTGCGGCCGTAGTTCGTACGTCCTTCGCAGACCGCGGGCTTGCGCCCGCGGCTCGCCTCGGAAACGTTTCGCCCCTAAATCGTCTCGCCGATTTCGCTTTTCGTCTAAGGAGTCTGCCATGCAACGCCCTGAGCGCGCTTGTCCCGATTGTGATGCCCCGGTCGAATCGTTGAGCCGTCGCGATTTCTTGGCGGCCGGCGGGGCTGCGGCCTTGGCGCTCGGCGCGTCGCCGCGGCTCGCCGAAGACAAAGTGAAAGCGACGGCGAAGGCGACGGCCAAGGTCGGTGTTTCGACGAAAGCTGCGGCGTCGACGCCCGAGTCGCTGGTGAAGGTGCTGTACGACACGTTTACCGACGCGCAAAAGAAAGACGTCTGCTTCGACTGGGACTATACCGAGTCGAAGACGCGCCCCGGTTTGAACGGTCGCAACGCGCCGGCCCGCGGACTGCTGCGGACGTACGTCGCCAACAACTGGCAGATTACCGATCATGCGCTGCTCGGCCTCAACCAGAACTTCTACACGGCCGAGCAACGCGACATCGTCCGCAAGATTTTCGAAGGGTTGATTCAGCCCGAGTGGCAGAAGCAGATCGACAAGCAATTGGAAGACGACGCCGGCGGCTTCGGCCACGAGCAGAGCCTCGCCATCTTCGGCAAGCCGGGCGACGGCAAGTTCGAGTTCGTCATGACCGGCCGGCACATGACGCTTCGTTGCGACGGCAACTCGTCGGATCACGTGGCGTTCGGCGGACCGATCTTCTACGGGCATGCGGCCGAAGGATTCAACGAAGAGCCGAACCATCCGGGCAACGTCTTCTGGCCGCAGGCGCTGGCGGCGAACAAGCTCTACCAAATGCTCGACGGCAAGCAGCAGAAGTTGGCGCTCGTGCCGGGGATGGCGCGCGAACAGGCCGTCGGCTTCCGCAGCCCGTCGGAGTTCGTCGGCATTCCGGTCACCGAGATGTCGTCCGATCAGAAGGAGCATCTGCAAGGGGTGCTCAAGTTGCTGGTCGAACCGTATCGCACGAGCGACCAGGAAGAGTGCTTGGCCGCGCTGAAGAAGCAGGGAGGCCTCGATAAGTGCTCGTTGGCGTTCTACCAAGG
>CAMCTH010000339.1 GCA_945877965.1 Planctomicrobium piriforme
GTCCGACAGTGGAGGGACGGGATAGCTGACGAATCCGTCGCCGTTCTTGGCCAAGTGTGGGGCTTTTGCGTGCTTCTTCATTCCAGTAGTCCTCTCGAAAAAATGAGATGCTTCACGGCCCAAACCAGCGAGCACCCCGACGACATATCGGGGCGATCTCCTGGCGGGCCTATCTGGAAAGCGAAAACGGCAGCGGCCGCAGATCAAAAAATCTGCGAAATCCCTGAATCCGCAGGGATTGCGAGACTCCAGCGGGCGTAACCACTGATCCCAAAAGTGGTTTTGAAGCCGGAGGATCGCGGTGAGCCGGGAGAGCTGTCGGGCTCGAAGAACGGCAAATCCGTCGCGAACGCGGGTTTTCCGGTTCGCAAAAGAATGAGCCGGTCCTCCGACGACGCTCGGCAGGGCAATTCACGTCCTGGAGCCCGATTTAACCGCAGGGGCGGGGCGATTCAGATTTTTCCGGGGACTTTTGATCCCTGCTGATCGTGGCTTCCGCTTTCAAGATTAGGCAATACCCAGCCTATCCACGTTCAGCGTGAAAACAGCGGAATAACTCAACAGCAATTAGTCCATCACGACTCCCGCAAGAAGGAGTCGTAGCAAGCACTTTTCTCAATCATTCTCAAAAAGGAAAGACCGATGACACCCAACTTAATATCTGCATGTGACCGCCCCCAACCCGTTGATCGATGTGCATGGTACCTGCGAGTCAGCACGCCAAAGCAAAAACTTGAGCATCAACGTGAGCACGTCGCCCGCTATTGCGAACACGAGGCGATTCTCATCCCGAAAGAGCTTCAATTTGAGGACATGGAAAAGCGTCACAAGTCTGCTAAACGCCAGGATTTTCAGCGTTTGCTGGCGAAAGTCAAAGCTCGACAACTCGACTGGATCATCATCTGTTCGTTTGATCGCTGGGGAGTGGCGGACGTCGATGAGTTTTTCGAGTTTCGCCGTTTGCTGCTCAAGCACGACGTGCAACTGTGGTCAGTCGTAGACCAGATGAATCTGACCGGGATCAACGAAGGCGACTACTTTCGTACTGTTGCGATGGCTATCGGAGCAACCAAGTACGTCGAGCAAATGGCCGAGAAGAACATCCTCAAGATGATCGAGATGGCGAAGCAAGGATTTGCGGCAACGGGAAACGCGGCGTTCGGAACTGACTTGGTCTGCTACCCGTTACACGATCTTTGCCGACCGCTCTTTCGAGTTGTTCGCACTCGCTACATCCGCCCCCACGGGTTCCGTCACATTTACTACACCGAAGATAGCCGCGTCAGGCGGGACGAAAACGGAGTCATCGTTTCGCACGACCTGAAGATCGCAAAGGACGAGACCTCAGAACGAATGCCAATTCGTGACAAAAAAGCGACGGGGTATCGCCTGGAGCCCTCGGTTGAAACCGACCGAATTCGAGCAGTCAACCTAGCCTATGAACTTTACGACTTAGGAATGGGCTTCCATGAAATCAGCCGTCAACTCTGGAATCAAGGATTCAAGCATTACGACAAGCCGTTCGGCTACCACGGAATCGAAACGATCCTTGCGAACCCAGTTTACGTCGGCATGCCTGCCTGGGGAAAACTCGGTGTAGGTACCTACCGCGTCTTGCATGGAGGTGCCCCAACGAAGATCAAACGTAAGTCGTCGGATCTTCAAGTCATTCGGAAGGACGAATCCCAATTCGTTAAACCGCTCAAGCCAATCTTCAACCCAATGGTGACGTCGGAACTATGGCAACGGGTCCACGATCGGCTGAAAGCACGAGCAGAAAACAACCCTAACTTTGGCAAACGACGAACTCGCAATCGTTCGTCACACCCTCTTAACGGCAAGCTCTTTTGCCCTGACTGCGGTGAGCCGATGGTCATAGGCAGTTCAACGCCTAAACGAAAAGCAGGCACCAAGACCAAATGTTTCAATTGCGGTACTTATCGCCGCTTCTGTCGGGTGAAGTGCAACGCAAATACGGTTGGCTGGGACCACCTCGATTCGGCGATCAAAAAACTCCTTGGCACGGTCAAAGGACGGATTGATCGGTTGATTACCGACCCGGAGAAGGTACTTACTCAGGAGAGTTGGGCCAAAGAATGTGAGTTGACTCGACTCTGCGGTGAGATCACCAGAGGATTGCACGAAGCCTTGGTCAGCGGGCAGCACGACGAAATGCTGGCTAGCCCAGGGGACCCCAAGAGGCCTATTCTTCAACAAGCGTTTGAGTTGTACAACCAGATTTACGCCCATAAGACGGAGGACTATGAGCGTGAGATTTCCGAAATTGAGGGGGAGTTAGAGCGAATCGGTCAGTTGCTGCTAGAGGGCATTCCTTCGCAGACGGTCAAGAAAAAGTTCTACGATCGTCTGGCCGAACTAGAAGCACGAAAACGCTTGATCGAACCGATGTTGATTCGCGTGACGGATCGTGCTGAAGCAGTGATTGAGCAGTTGAAGGCTACTCGGCAGACGATCAGCGAAGCTCAAACGGTGTCGCTGGCGAATTTGCTTGATACCTTCATCGAGAAGGTCATTCCTCGCTTCGACGTTCGCATCGTTGGAAAGGGACAGCGTCGAGCGATACTTCGTGCAATCGAGTTTATTCCCCGTAAAACTCCGCAGGCACACGAGGTCATGCCGACTGCGATGGAAATCGGTGTTACCCACAGGGGCAAGGATTCATGGCCGCAACGAGCATGAAGTCGGCCGGGAAGGTCGTTGTGTTGAGCGCACGACTGATCGTGACGGTGCGATCTTCCAACGGCTGCCGCATCACCTCGAGCGTGCGACGATTGAACTCCGGCAACTCGTCGAGAAACAGCACGCCGTTGTTGGCGAGCGAGATTTCCCCCGGCGACGGCGTCGATCCACCGCCGACTAAACCGGCGTCGCTGATCGTATGATGCGGACTCCGGAACGGCCGCGTCGCCAACAACGGTTGCCCGGCAGGAAGCAATCCAAGCGCGCTATAGATGCGCGAAGTCTCGATCGCTTCTTCCGGCGAAAGGACCGGCAAGATCGTCGGCAACCGCTTCGCGAGCATCGTCTTGCCCGAACCTGGAGGCCCGACCATCAGTAGATTATGTCCGCCGGCCGCCGCGATCATCATCGCGCGCTTCGCCGACTCTTGGCCCCGCACGTCGGCGAAGTCGAACTCGTAGCTGCCGTACGATTCGAACCACCGCTGCAAGTCGGCCGGGACCGGGTCGACGGTGACTTGGCCGCTGAGGATGCCGACGGCTTGCGTCAAACTCGTCACGGGAATGACGTCGATCTGCGCGACGACCGCCGCCTCGGCTGCATTTTCCGCCGGCACCAGCAACGCTTTCAGGCGTCGGTCTTTGGCGGCCGTCATGGCCGTTTGCAACGCTCCCTTGATCGGCCGCATCGTGCCGTCCATCGCCAGTTCGCCGATGACGGCATATTGCCCCAGCAAGTCGCTCGGAACCTGCCCGGAGGCCGCTAGCAGTCCTAGTGCAATCGGCAGGTCGAACGACGCGGCATGCTTGGGAAGATCGGCCGGCGCAAGGTTGATGACGATCCGATCCTCGGGGCGCTGGAAACCAGAGTTCACGAGTGCACGTTCGATACGATGCACGCTCTCCTTCACGGCCGCTTCCGGCAAACCGACGAGCACCGTCTTCGGCAGCGCGCCGGCCGAGACGTCGACTTCCACTTCCACCGGCAGCGCTTCGATTCCCCAAAGCGAAAAGGTTTGCAGCTTTGCGAGCATGAAGAGTTAGCCCCGTGCGATGCGCAAGAACTGCCGGCCTTCGACTTCTTGCCGTCGCGAGCTGAGCATTTTGACGGTGCTCGCGGCACGTCGCAAACGTATTTTTGCCATGCGCGACGGGAGCGTAGAAAACATCGTGTTTTCCCGCGTTTGAAGGACTTTCGCGCAGGTGCTTTTACCCTACCGGCGCGGACAAGTCGCTTCCGCTGCGACGCGGGTTCGACGGGCACGGAAGTGCGATGCGAGCATCCTTCATCGCGCAGCGCGAGCAGGGAATCGAGCCACGAGTGAACACCGTGCAGCTCTTTGTGTTGAGTCGCGCGGTGACGTCCACACGCTGCGATGCGCTCGGATGAACGTCGTGTTAACAACATGAGTTCACCGCACATCGTTCGTCGAATGAACTCACAAGATGTGCTTGAGAAGCACATTCCTGTAAATCACTCATGGTGCAAAAACCGTCTGTGGTATCCCGCAGCGATTCTGCGCATTCATCACTGATGATTGAAACAACGTTCGTCGATATCTACATACCACGGGGAGCACACCCCTCTCAAGTGGATGTATTACAAGTCTGTTTCTGAGCTAGCAATCGAGGCTCTTATGTCGCTGTATTCGTCCGTCGCGCCCATGCGTATTCGCATGCTGATCGTTGATCGCCAGACTCTCTTCTGCGAGGGGATCTCCTCGTTGCTAGCATCGTCGCCCGATCTGCAAGTCGTTGCGAGCGTCGACGACGTCGATGCGGCCGAACGGGCCGCCGTCGTCACCATGCCGCAACTGCTGTGGTACGGCTTCACGACCGAGCCGCAGTTCGTGGCCGATGTGAACCGCTTGAGCCGCATTTTTGCGGGCGTACCGATCGTCGTCGTCGATCAGACTCCGAGCGACGGCCGTCTCCTGCTGGCGTTGCGCGAAGGAATTCGCGGCTATCTATCGACACGGCAATCGTGCTCCGATATCGCCTCGTCACTGCGACGCATTGCCGGCGGCGAACGGGCCTTTGCCCCGGAAGTCGCGTCGCGATTGTCCATCTCTTCCGACGGCGTGCGGCTACAACGTCCGACCGGCAACGCGCCGCTCGCCGGTCTCTCGCCGCGTGAACGCGAAGTGATGACGTATCTCTCGCTCGGCTACACCGTCAAGCAATGTGCCTCGTTGCTCGGCCTGCAACCGAGCACGGTCGACAATCAGAAGACGCGACTCATGAAGAAACTGAACGTCCATAAAACGGTCGAACTGACGCGGCTGGCGATGAAGCACGGCCTCGTCGGCGCCGAAGGAAACGTTTCGACCTATGCCGCGGCTCTCGCGCCGTTGCCGCCGTTGCCGACTTCGCTCCCGTCGTTCATGCCCGCGCTGCACGAAGCCAGCTAGGCTTCCACCGCACTCACCTCCCCTACCCCGCGGCGCGAACCTTTCGCGATGCCGGAGCTTCTCTTTTCGACGATGCTTGCGCTCCGCCCGGCTCTTGGCGGCGCCCGACGGCAGGCGATATACTCCCCTGCTCGCTGGAATCGTCACTGGTCGTCGACGCTGCCGTCGGCGGCGGCTCCGTTGAAACACGTTTTTGAGAAGAAACTGGGGCTATGAAGAAAACGCGCGTCGCCGTGCAAGGGGCCACTGGATACTCGGCCCTCGAACTGCTCAAGATCCTGCTCCGGCATCCGCACGTCGAAATCACGACGGTCACGAGTCGGCAAGAAGGGAACCCGCCGCTGTCGTCGGTTCACCCGACGCTCGCCGGCCGGCTCGATTTGAAGCTGGAAGATCTCGGCCCTGCACAAGTCGCGGACCGCGCCGACTGTATCTTCAGCTGCCTCCCGCACGGCGTAACGGCCCACCAAGTTCCCGAGATGATGGCCGGCGGCGCACGCGTCGTCGACTTCAGCGCCGACTACCGACTCAAGAACCCGGCCGAGTACGAACAGTGGTACGGTGAAAA
>CAMCTH010000340.1 GCA_945877965.1 Planctomicrobium piriforme
TCGAGCGGGCGGCCGTGAAGCCTTGGACGTGCATTTCATAGATCACGCTCTCCGACAGGTTCCGCTTGATATGGCGGTCGCCTTGCCAATCGAACGTGTCGTCGACGACGACGCATTTCGGCGGGCGGATAATGCCGTCTTGCGAAGGCAGAAACTTGCCGGCCAAAGCGCGAGCGTAAGGATCAATGAGCCGCGCCTTGCCGTTGAAGCGCTGACCGCGAGCCGGATCCCAAGGACCGTCGGCCTGGAAATGATAGAGCTGCCCCGCGCCGATTCCCGGCACGAAGACGCTCCAGACATCGCCCCAGCGGTCGAGTTCGGGGTTGCAGACGATCACATCCGTCGGATCGCGCTGGTCGACGCGATCGTAGAGCAAGATCCGCATCGATGTCGCCGACTTGCTGACGATCACAAACTGCACGCCCCCCTCTTGCAGCACGGCGCCGTAAGGCAGGCCGAGCGAAAATTGCAGCGGAGGATGGACAAGCGTCATATGGCGAGATTCACCAAAGCCGACGAACGAACTAGAGCCCAAAAGCATACCACACGGATCCGTTGCGATTGGCGTACCCGTCGCGTTCAACGTTGAAATTATCGAAGTCGTCGAGGCGAACGGTTGTGCCGAACTTGATGAGGAAGCAGAGTTGATAAACTGTTACGCCGCAGCGACGTTAGGTCCGTCGGCGTAACTAAGACCCTCGATCGACCGCCGGGCGAAAAAAACTTCTCCCGATACGTTCGCAACGGTAGAGAGTGCCCCAATTCACGGCACCCGTGCCTCACGATCCACCGAAGTGGACTGTTAGGAAGAACTTGAAGTTCCACGCGGGTGACAAATTTCCGCCGCCCCCGAGATCGGAGATCGCGACCTCGGACACGCGCGCAGAAGCGCGAAGAAGCGGGGTAAGTGTGCGAGCGGCCGCCTATCCCGTCGCACTCACTATCGGCGTCCGTACGCGTTCATCTGAGTATCGTGTTGTTTGTCGCCGTGAATGCTATTGACATTGAGTTTCAATAGTTCTTTAATGCTTGTGGAGTTGGGATTTGCAGCGTGCCGATTCTGTTGTTGTCCGCGGCGAATCCTGAAAACGTCGGTCCTCACAGAAGCCTCCCCTCGGCTTCTTCATTCGCGAAGAGCGGCGGTGTCTGGTCACACCGCCGCTCTTTTTTTGATGGGGCGTGGCACGGGGCGACGTTTGAAATCGCCGTGCTCGCCGCGACTATGGCCGCGTGAACTTCTGGACTCGCTTGCCCAGGATTTCGGTCACGAAGAGATTGCCGGCCGGATCGAAGGCCAGCATGTGCGGCAGATCGAACTCGCCCGCCGCACTTCCTTTCTTGCCGAACCGCTGCACGATCTTTCCCTGCTCGTCGAGTTGCAACACTTCATTTGCGCGACCGTCGGAGACGAACACGGCGCCGTCACGAACCAGAGCCAGCCCGTACGGAGCGTAGCCGTTCCACACGTCGAGCAGTTTGCCTTCGTTGCTAAAAATCTGAATCCGATCGTTCTCGCGATCGCCGACGAGCAAGCGTCCTTGCTTGTCGATGACGATGACGTGCGGCGTCCGGAACTCGCCCGGCTTCGTCCCTTTCGTGCCCCACGATTGCAATAAAGCCCCGCTCGGCGAAAACTTTTGCACGCGACTGTTGCCGTATCCATCGGTGACATAAATCTCGCCGCCGGGCCCGAAGTTGACGTCGGTCGGCTTGTCGAATTGATCGGGCTCCACGCCCGGTTTGCCGTTGCCGAGCGTCATCAACAGCTTGCCGTTCGGATCGAACTGATAGACGCGATGATTACCGATGTCGGTCACCCACACGTTTTCTTTCGCATCGAGCCGCAGGCCATGCGAGGATGCGATGAGATCGCTCCCCCAAGAACGCAACAACTTGCCGTCGGCGGCGAAGACCAGAATCGGTTGCGCCCCGCGATGGTAGACGTAGAGTTCTCCCTTGCTGTTGACGGCAGCGGCCGAACAAGCCCCGAGCGTCATGCCGGAGGGTAATTGAATAAAATCGGCGACCGGCTTCCAAGTCGCGGGCTCGGCACTGAGCAGCGTCGTCGAGTGGCCGACGAGAGAAGCGGCGATCAGCAACGGCAGCAAAGCGAGCGGGCGTCGTAGCATATAAAAGTTCCGTCCGAAGTGGGGCGTGCGGAGTGAGTGTCGCGAGGTCAGTTTAGTCGTTAACGAGCGGAGGTTCCACAAAAGCTGCGGGCGAAGCGTTTTGCTTTACTCGCGCGGCGGATCGCCCTACGATGGCGTCCTTGCCTGGGTCGTCGCACAGCCGACGATCGATCTCGCCCACCCATCCACTCTGAGGAATTCTGCTATGCGAAAGATTCTGCACGCGTCGCTCTCCGCGCTCGTCCTCGGCCTGCTGTTCGCCGCGGCCCAGCCGGCCGGCGCCGCCGATGAGTACGCCTACGACCTCGTTCACTCGTCGGTCAGCTTCAAAGCCCGACATCTCGATATCAGCTGGATTCACGGCCGATTCAACGAAGTCGACGGCAAGTTCTCGCTCGATCGCGAAGACCCGTCGAGGTCGAAGTTCGAACTAACCGTGAAGGCCGACAGCGTCGACACGGCCAATGTCAAACGCGACGAGCATCTTCGTCAGCCCGACTATTTCGATACGAAGCAGTTCCCGACGATCGACTTCAAGAGCACGGCCGTCAAAGCGATTGAAGGGGGTTACGAGGTGACCGGCGACTTCACGATGCACGGGACGACGAAGTCGATCACGTTCAAGCTGATGGGGGGCAAGGAGATCGAAGTGAAGGGGACGAAGCGGGTCGGCTTCTCGACGGAACTGCCGCTCAAGCGGAGCGATTTCGGCTTCGATAAGAGCGCGATCGGCCCGATCGGCGACGAAGCGATCATCATCATCGACTGCGAAGGGACGCGCAAGTAAGCGCATGCCCGACTTCGGTCCGTTTCTGCAATCCGTCGTCGTCGCCGCGAGCATCGCCACGCTCGCGGCGACGGCGATTTTTCTTTTCCAACGTCGTAGAGAAAAGGACTGCGCAAACCTGCCGTCTGCGGCATCGCATGCGGCGGTGCTCCTCGCGATCGTCGTCGGCGTCGCTCTCGGTTGCATGGCGATGTCGTTGCGACCGGCCTGGCCGCCGGTGAACGGGCTCGATCGTTTGCTGACGATCATCTTGCCGGCAGCGGTGATCGTCGAAGGGTTGGCGGGATGGAATCGCGTGCCGCGGCGTGTCGTCCGGTGCTTGCGTCTGGCCTTGGTCGCCGTCAGCGGTCGCATTCTGTTGCACGGCTCGGTCTATCTCGGCGGCCCACACCGTTCGTGGACGAGCGGACAAGCGGCCGCCGTCCTCATCGCCGCCGCGATAACCTTGGCGACGGTGTGGGGTCTGCTCGCGCGATTGTTCCGTCGCTCGCCAGGTGTCACGATCGTCCTCGCCCCGGTGGTGTCGATCGCCGGGGCCGGCATGGCCGTCATGCTCGCCGGGTATCTCAAAGGGGGCTCGTTCGCGCTGCCGTTGTCGGCGGCCCTCGTCGGCGCGGCGCTCGCCTTGTCGCGAAAGGATCGTGCGGGACGCGAGTTCCGAACGCTCGACGATTCGATTCTCGCACTGGGCGTGGTCGGCTTGTTTGGCGTGCTGTTCATCGGCCTGTTTTTCGGACGGCTCACGGTCGCCGGCGCTCTGGTCATGTTTTTTGCCCCCACTCTCTGCTGGGTGACGGAGTTGCCAATCTTGCGCCGCCGCTCACCCAGGATCGTCGGCACTGTGCGGCTCGGACTCATCGCTGTGCCGTTCTTGATCGTGTTGGCGATCGCGAAACAAGATTTCGATCGCCACACCGCTCCGCTGCTCGGACGATCACCGATCACGGCGCGCGAACCATAAAAACCCGCCGCCGATCGAATCGGGCACTGAATTCATTTGTGCCGTCGCAGGCATGTTGCGGACGCTAGATGGACGTCCCCGGCGCTCGACACGGAATTCAATTCCGAACATAATCAGGGTCCCGCCTGGTTTCGCTTTCCTCCCGCGAACTTCTCCCCATCATCGCCCTATGACGAATCGTCTCCGTCACGTTTGTTCGCTCGGGCTCTTCGTCGTCTTGGTCGTCGGCAACTGCGCGTTGATCTCGGCGGCCGCCCCGTCGGTTGCCGCGCCGTCGGCGTCGTGGGAATTCGACTCGGAAGAGGCGACTCCGCTACTGGCTCACGGCGGCGTCCATCGCGACGTGCCGGGCCCGCGTCCGCCGGAATTCCCCGACTTCGAGCCGACGAACACCGCCGTCAAGTTCGACGGCAGTGGAGCTCATTATTCGTTCGCCGATGTAGGGACCAAGAGCCCCTTCGATTTTACGACCGGCGATGCGATCACGATCGAGGCCTGGGTGCGGGTCGACGACCTACGCAACGGCGAGAATCTGTACATCATCGGGAAGGGACGAACCGGCGCGGCGGGCTTCGCGCGCGACAATCAAAACTGGGCGTTGCGACTCCGCGGTGCCGGTGGCAAGGCCTGCGTCAGCTTTCTCTTCGCCACGACTCCGGCGGCCGGCGTCGCGAAGTCCGATGCTCATTGGCATCGTTGGACGACGACGCAAGGCTTCGCCCACAAGACCGGCTGGCATCACGTCGCGGCAGCCTATCGATTCGGCGAGCCCGAGAGCATTCGAGGTTGGATCGACGGTCAACCGCTCGGCGGCGAATGGGACATGGGCGGCGCGTCGCGCGAGGTCCCCGTCGTCGACGACGATGCGGTTTGGATCGGTTCCTCACAAGGGGGTGCGCCGAGCAACAGCTTCCGCGGCCTCTTGGATTCGATCGCCGTGCATCGTTCGATCTTGGACGACAAGACGCTGGCCGCGCGATTCAAACGGGTCGGCGAGCCGGTCGTTGCCAAGCCGGCCGTCGAAACATTGCCGCCGCTCGGGCCGCTGTCGCCGGGGCGCGTCGTCGCGACGTTTCATGAAGAGATGCCGTCGCACGATCGCTGGCTCTTAGAAGACGAAACCTGGCCGGCGGAAACGACCCGCTGGGAAGGAGACGAGTTCTTGTTGCCGCGGTTGCCGTTGCGCTACGATGCGTGGGGCATCCGTGAAAGTTGGAAAGCGCCGGTCGGCGTGCGACTGGCCGCCGACGTGCAACTCACGCCGGGTATGAACACGCTGTTGTTGCGAACGCGCGGCCTTAGTCGCTTGTGGGTCGACGGCAAGATCGTGGCCCGCACGAAAGCGCACGTCGGATCGCCGAGCGGCGAGGAGCCGATCACGCCCGTGGCCGAACCGCCGTTGCCGGGACTGCGTCCTGCCGAGCATCGCGCTCAGGAAGTGCGGGTCGAAGTCGACGCCGGGCCCGACGGGCGTTGTCAGGTTGTGCTCGAAGCGATGGCCGGCGGCAAAAAGTTCCGCGCCGAGCCGGGCGAGTTGTGTCTCGCCGTCCGCACGCCCAGCGGCGACTTGTTCAACCTGTTGCAGCCGGCCGGAGCCGAATGCTCCGCAACGCCGCTGACGGATGCCGGCGTCGAGTCGGCCCTCGCGCGGATCGAGGCGTCGCTCGGGGATTTCGACGACCGGACGCGAAGGACGGCCGCCGCGTCGCGCGATGCGTTTTGGTATCGACGCCACGAGTTGGCCCGCGATTGGGCTCGGCAGCAGCCGAACAAGGCACCCACGGGGCCGGC
>CAMCTH010000341.1 GCA_945877965.1 Planctomicrobium piriforme
CTTGCCCGGTCTATCGACGAAGCGGCGGGCATAGTTATCACGCCGTCGTCCCCGGGCCGATCGGATCGATTTTGTCGGCCGCCTCGGATGCCAAGGAGCACAGCAGCTTGCCGTTCGCGTGCAGCCTCTGCGGTTCCTGCACTGACGTCTGCCCGGTAAAGATCGATCTGCATCACCAGCTCCTCGCGATGCGGAAAGAGATCGCTCATCAAGGACTGCTGCCGATTTCGAAAACCCTGTCGATGAAGCTGGCGAGCCTCGTGCTCCGCACGCCGGGGCTCTATCGCTTCGCCGGTTTTGTCGCGAGGAAGGTCGTGCCGCTGCTACCGCGGTTCATGCTCTACAACCGACTCAACGGTTGGGGAAAACAACGCGAGTTGCCGGACTTCCCAAAGCAAAGCTTCCGCGAGCAGTTCAAACAGCGTCGAACGCCCGACGGTCGAAAGCGGGGCGGCCATGAGTAGCAGACAAAAAATCTTGGCGACGATCCGAAGTTGCACGCTCGCGCCGGCGGCGCTCCCTGATTTGGCGCAATCATGGATCGCCTACGACGATCGTTGCAAGCAATTCGCCGAGGTCCTGCAATCGGTCGGCGGCAAATGCGTCTTCGTCGACCGTCGTGATCAAATCGCCGCGGCGTTCGCCGATCATCCGGCCCTCGCCTCCGCAAAGAAGATCGTTTCGCATGTCCCCGAGGCGGCGGGCAATCTCGATCTCGATTCCGTCGCCGACCCGCACGATCTGGAAGACGTCGATTTCGCCATCCTGCCGGGCCAATTCGGCGTGGCCGAGAATGGTGCGATCTGGACGACCGATCGCGGCCTCAAGCACCGCGCGATCTACTTCATGGTCCAGCACTTGGTACTGGTGCTCGACGCCGATCAGATCGTCAACAACATGCACGAGGCGTATCTGCGGCTGAAATTCGAGGGGCGCGGGTTCGGAGCGTTTATCTCCGGTCCCTCGAAAACGGCCGACATTGAGCAATCGCTCGTCATCGGCGCTCACGGCCCGCGCTCGCTGACGGTCGTTTGCATCGGTCCGCGGGCAAGCGGTTCGTAAGTCGCTGCCTTACGGTTTCAAGAACCGGTCCATCGCCGTCCGCTCTTCGTCGGTCAACGGCTTCCAGTCGATCTGTACTTTCGGCATCGCCTGCTTGAGCTTCTCAATTTCAGCTGCCGGGATATCAATCCGGTTCAGGCCCAACGTCTTCAAGTTCGGCAAGGCTTGGAGCTTCGCCAAGGCGTCGAACGACAATCGCGATTCGTCGAGCTTCAAATCTTCGAGGGATTTCAAATTCGCTAAGACGTCGAACGTCGCGTCGCTCAGGCTCCACGCGTTCGACGTGCCGTCATAGTGCCGCAGTCGCTGACCGAGATGCAGGCTCTTCAGATTCTTGAGCGACTTCAAATGGACGTTGCCCGCCTCGGTTTGGTAGGTGTGCCACGTGCGAAAGTTTTCGAGTTGCGTCAGCTTGCCGACGGCCGCCATCCCTTCGTCGTTGAAGGGGCAGCCCGCCACGGTGAGGCGTCGCAACTGCTTCATCTCCGCTAAGTGCGCGAAGCCGGAGCCGTTGAACTCTTTGCTCTTCAGCGAGGTGTGAAAGAACTTGATCTGCTTCAGGTTTTTAAACGCCGTCAACTTCTTGAGGCCGGCGTCGGTGAACTGTGCGACATTTGTCGACAAATCTTCCAACTCGGTCAGGCCGGCCAGTTGATCGAGCGTCGCGTCGGTCACGTTCGCTCCTGACAGTGTCAGGAGTTTCACCTTCGACAACGTCCCCAAGGCGGCAAAGTCAGCGGCCGTAAACTTCGCGGTATCTTTCACCTGCACTTGGCTCGCCGCGCCGTCGCGTTCGACGATCTCGGCCCCGACGCTGCGCAATTGTTCGATCGTCGCCTTCTCGTCGGCGCGAGCGGCATCGGCAAAAATCATTGCGGTGACGACGGCGATCGGCAAAAAACGAAATGGGATGCGAGCTGCGTTCATGGGGGCGTCTCGAAGTTAGGAATCGCGATCGACTAAAAACCGCACATAGCGGGCGACGCCGTTTTCCAGCGACGTCGGGCTTTGAGTATAGCCTGCGGCCCACAGGCGACTCATCTCGGCCTGGGTGAAATTTTGATACTGCCCAGCGAGGTTGGCGGGCATGTCGATGAACTCGATCCGCGGCTCACGGCCGAGCGCGGCAAAGACCGCCAGCACCAGATCGAGAAACGTCCGGGCCGAGCCGGTTCCACTGTTGTAAATGCCCGACGCCTGCGGGTTTTGCCAAAGCCAGAGCATGTGATCAATACAGTCCTCGACGAACACGAAGTCGCGCCGTTGGCCGCCGTCGGGATAAGCGGGATCGTTCGAGCGAAACAACTTCATGCCGCCCGTCTCGCGAAGCTGGCGATAAGCCTGCCAGACGACGCTCGCCATCCGGACTTTGTGTTGTTCGCGCGGCCCGTAGACGTTGAAAAACTTGAGCCCCGCCCAACCCGACGGTTGCGGCGCACCGGCGGCGATCTGCTGTCGCACCGAGAGGTCGAAGTCGTTCTTGCTCTTGCCGTAGAGGTTGAGCGGCGTCAGTTGTTCCGGCGGCGTGCGATCGTCGAATCCGCGCGAACCGTCGCCGTACGTCGCGGCGCTCGAGGCGTAGATGAACGGGCAACGATTTGCGGCGCACCATTGCCACAACGTTTGCGAGTAGCCGACGTTGTTGCGTTGCAAGTACGCGGCGTCGGTCTCCGTCGTGCTGCTGCAGGCCCCGAGATGAAAAATGCCGTCGCAGGAAAAGCTGCCGTCCTGGAGAACGTCGAGAAACAGATCATGCTCCAGGAAGCGAAACTGTCGCAGGCCTGCCCAATTTTCGCACTTCCTCGGACGCAGCGGATGATCGACCAGCAGCAGTTCGTGCCCGAGCGACGCGAGGCGATGGGCGAGATTCGAGCCGATGAAGCCGGCGGCGCCGGTGACGACGAGCATGGTGAACCTTAGCTAATGCGAGGCGGCGGGCACACGGCGGCGATGCGAACGTTCTCGGCCATGTGCTCCAACGACAGGCCGCCGACGACGAGGCCGGTTACCCCCGGCGTATTGAGCACGAACGGGATTGAAGTCGACGGCGGCAGATGCCCCGAGGCGAGTCCCTTCTTGATCAGCACGCCGACGCTGCGAGTCGCCGCGTCCGCGATCACGTCGGCATGTGAGGCGTCGCCGGCATGGTACTCGACCATGAGCACGTCGGCCCAATCGAGGGCCATGAGCTCGGCCGTCGTCGTCTTGCCCGACAGGCCGATGGCCCGCGTTTTGCCGGCGGCTTTGAGTTGTTGCAGCGTCTCGACGACCGGCGACTCGGTCAGCACGCGCACGTCGTCGCTCGGCGCGTGGATCAGAATCAGATCGACGGCATCGGTCCGCAGTTTTATCAGGCTCGCATCGACGCTCGTCCGGATCGCCTCAGCGCTGAAGTCATAGTGCGACTCGCCGTTCTCAAAGACTTCGCCGATCTTCGTCGAGAGCACGAACTCATGGCGGCGGGAACTCAAGCAGCGGCCGACGCGCTCTTCGCTCAGGCCGTAAGCGGGTGCGGTGTCGATGTGCGTGATGCCGAGATCAAGAATGCCGTTGAGGAGTTTCGCGACGGTCGCTTCGTCGGGGAGATCGTACGGCTGCGGATACTTGATCTTCTCGTTCCGGCCGATCTTGAACGTGCCGAAGCCGAGCGGGCTCACGTGCAAACCGGTTTTCCCGAGCGGACGAGATTGCATGCGTGAGGACTTTCGAGCGGGGATTCGTTCACAATGAGGCGATGAGCGGCGAGCTAAACAGACCCGAACGGCTTCCAATCGTGCGGTCGGTCCCAATGCGGCGGCGCAACATCGGGCTTCGGCCACGACGCACATGCCGCGGGAAGCACGACTTCGCGCGGAGCCGATCGCGCGACGAACGACGCCACTTCCGTGGCGAGTCGCGGCACAAGCACGAGTTTCGTCGGCCAGACGGAGAGGGTGTTGCCGTCTTGAAACAGTTTGAACGAATCGGGTCGCCCTCCGGTGAGCGTCGCCCCTTCGGCCCGATCGACGCGATACGTCGTCCATTCGGTGCCGCGGAGATCGAGGTCGGGCAGCGTCGCGGCGAGTTCGCTTTGCGCTTTGCGGATCAAGCCGGCGGCGTCGAGGTCGACGCAATCCTCGGCTAGGTTTCCGGCGACTTGCCAGACGGTTCGCCCCGCCGCATCCACAGCCGACGTGATCGTCACGCGAGTTTTGGCCCCTTCGATGCAGTGACCGTAGAACTCCGGCAGCGGCCCGCGGACCAAGCAGACGTGCAGCGGTCGGCGTTGCATCTTCGAGGCCTCGATGCCGGCGCGAGCGCGTAACCCTTCGTTGCCGTCGCCGGCCGCGAAGATGAACCAATCGGCGGAGACGGCGATCTGCGTCCCGTCGTGGGGCGAGGTAAAACGGACTTCACGCAGCTCGCCGGTGCGAGTGCGGTCGAACTCCACGCCCGCGACGGCATCGTAACGAAACAACGATGCTCGATGCGGCGCGGCGAGATTCACCAACAAAGAAGCCGGCGACAGGACTTCTTCGTCGACGCGATAGACGGCCCCGGAGCAACGTTGCAGCATCGTCGGTCGCTCGGCGACGGGAACGTTTTGCGGGGTCGAGCGTAAGCCGATTCGGGCCCCGAGCATGCCGATTCGCGAGGCGGCCGAATCGGTCCCCCAGAGAAAAAACGAGGGGCTCAGGATTTTCGTGTCGGAAAGATCGGGTCGGCCGGCCCCCGCAAAGCATTGTTTCCAGATTTCGACCGTGTCGCGGGC
Source organism: Planctomicrobium piriforme (assembly GCA_945877965.1). Taxonomy (GTDB): domain Bacteria; phylum Planctomycetota; class Planctomycetia; order Pirellulales; family PNKZ01; genus CAMCTH01. The sequence continues at coordinate 4,814 of CAMCTH010000341.1, forward strand.
TTCGCGAGCCGCCGCGGTGAGCAAGCCGGCGAGCGAGTACTTCAAGCCGCTGTGAATGATCCCTTGTGACGAGATCGTTTGGCCGTCGCCGAGCCCGGTTGCTTCGAACAGCAGGGCCGAGAAGCCGCGACGGCGCAACTCGTCGAGAATCCACAGACCGGCGGCACCGGCGCCGAAAATAACCGCGTTGACGGACAGTCGATCCATTCCCAAGACCCGCAAGGCACGGAGTGCTGACTCCGGATCAGTGTAGAGCGTGCGGCACGATTGGGCCAGAACGGATCGCGATTCTCCGACTTCGCGAGCGTCGGCTTAGTAGTCGTACCACATGCCGAAGCCGAACTTGTTCTCGAACTGATCGTACAGTTCGAACTGGTTGCTCTTGCCGTTGTAGTACTGGAAGCCGAGACGGAAGAGTTGGCCGCCGTCGCCGCCGCGCCATTGCCACCCAGCCTGGGCGACGAGATTGCCGCCGAAGTCGAGTTCTTCGCGCAAATGGGCATTGAACGCAGCGAACGGCGCGCCGCGGAGGCCCGGCGCGCAGAGCGGACTGTAGTCGATGCCGAACTGAAATTCCCACGGCTGCGAGACGTCGGAGTAGAACGCCCAGCCGGCTTCGCCGTACAGCCGGACGTCGTCGGTCAGATAGTACGACTGTCCGAGCACGAGCGCGTCGCGGCTGAAGTTGATCCGCTGAAAGCCGGGATTGGCGAGGAGATATTCGTCGCCGATATGTGAGCTGAGATGATAGTACGCGAACTTCGTCGACCAGGGGCCGATGCCGTACGTCAGCGGCAGGCCCGCGCGGAAGTCGGCTGCGACGAGATCGTAGTTGTTGTTCATGT
>CAMCTH010000342.1 GCA_945877965.1 Planctomicrobium piriforme
GTGAAAACCTTCATCGCACGCTCTCCCGTTCTCTATACGCTTGTTCGTGGTCACAAGTTGCGGATGCCTCCGCGACCTGTGCGGTCCCTTGCTTTCGTCTTAGTCAGTCGTGGGTAGCGACCGGTCGGACGTCGGCAACTGGGTTGGGACCCATTCGCTCGTTTGGTTTAGTGGGCAGTCTCGGCGCTCGCTCAGTTCCCTCTGATCGTGCCATACGCTTCATCGGCGACGTTACGATCCAGGTGCAGGTGAAAATCCGCAGCTCGGAAACCCTTCGCAGGGCACCCATTCGACGGACTTTCACATGCGGCCGGATCGGCTTGCCCGGCGAGGCAAGGGCAGAGAGGGTGCGCGGCCCACTTAGAGACGTAGCGTCGCACGGCGCGCGGGTGGCGTCGTTGGACGATACAAAGCGTCGTGGCGCTTGGTGCAGGTCCCCCCTGCGGTTTCCTTTTCCTCAGCCAATCCCTCCGGGACCGGCCTCAGAAAAACAAACCTTCCGAAGGTTTATTTCGTTTCATACGGGGGTAGGACTTTAGAATCATTTACGGCATGCGCCGCTCGATGCGATCAGCGGCGTCGTGCCGTGCATTTCTACTGCGGGAAATAAGCCGTTTCGGCCTCTTCGCTCGATTGACGGAATTGCAGCGCGTGCGGCGAAAGTCCGCATCGTTCCGACGAAGCCCGGCCCGAAAAATGGGCCGCCGGCAACGATGGTGCCGGTTGTAACGCCGCGAGAAAGTCGCATCGCTATGCCCGAGACGCACTTTAGGCGAGCCCGTGGCGCATGCCGCAGGTAATTGCGGCCCGCTGAGCATATCAACCAAGTAAATGAACCGATGAGCCAATCTACAGCACCGGCCGTCGCTCAGCCCAAGGTTGAATCTGCTCCCAAGCGCGAGCCGCGCGGAGCACCGTGGCGTCGGCGAACCGCCGCCCGACGATCTGCAATCCCACCGGCAAGTCGGCTTTAGTGCGACCGCAGGGTACGCTCACCGCCGGCTGCCCCGTCAGGTTGAACGGATAAGTGAACGGACTCCACCGCAACTCGGCGCCGTCGGGACCCGCGGGAAGGTCGGGCCGATTCTTGCCGACGGCGAACGGCGGCACACTCAGCGTCGGCGTGATGAGCAGATCGTAACGCTCGAACGTCGCCCGCACCTTTTGCCAGAACAAGTTCCGCGCGACCAGCGCGTTCACATAGTTGACGGCCGACAACTTCAAACCCTGTTCGACGATCGGCTGCAAACCGGGATCGAGCAACCCGCGCTTCTCGACAGGATATCCCGCGATGCGGGCCGCGATGCCGCCGTAGAAGAACACGCCCCAAACGTCGTAGCAGTTGCCCCAATCGACGTCGATCTCTTCGACCGTCGCGCCGGAGGCCGCGAAGTGCTTGGCCGCATCGGCGCACAAGGCTGCGATCTCGGGATCGATCCAGGCGTAGCCGAGCGTCGGACTGTACGCGACCTTCAAGCCGCGCACCCCTTGATCCAACGACGCCAAATAACCTTTCGCGGAATCGCTTGGCAGGGAATGTGGGTCGCGCTCGTCGGGACCGGCGATCACGTCGAGCGTCAACGCGGCGTCGGCGACCGTGCGACTCAACGGTCCGGTATGCCGCAGCGAGTCGACGCCGCTGCCGGGGTAGTTCGGCACGCGACCGTACGACGCCTTATAGCCGACCAACTCGCAAAACGCACCGGGAATGCGGAGCGAACCGCCGCCGTCGGTGCCGATGCCGATCGGTCCCAGCCCCGCCGCAACGGCGCTCGACGCTCCGCCGCTCGATCCCCCCGGCGTCAGCTCCAGGTTCCACGGATTGCGCGCGATGCCGAAGACGCGATTGTCGGTCACTCCCTTCCAGCCGAACTCCGGCGTGTTCGTCATGCCGACGATCACCGCCCCCGCGCGGCGCAAGCGCTCGACGAGCGGCGTGTCTTCCGTGACGACGTTCTGCTCGAACAGTTTCGAACCGAACGTCACCCGCATGTCTTTGACGTAGATCAAATCCTTGATCGAAATCGGCACGCCGGCGAGCGGCCCGACGTCGTCGCCGCGAAGGATCGCCGCTTCGATTTGTTTCGCTGCGGCGAGAGCCGAATCGGCCGTGACGGTGCAAAAGGCGTTGAGCTTCGGATTCAGCCGCTCGATCCGCTCGAGCACGGCCCGCGTCGCCTCGACGGGAGAAACTTGCTTCGCCCGCACGGCCGCAGCCAACTCCACCGCCGAAAGCAAACAGAGTTCCTCGTTCGCCATGTCGCACCGTCCTCCGATTTCGGCGAGCCCGGGGCGCAAGCCCTGGGTCTTCTCACCGAGAGAGCATCGTACAACGACTGACGCAACGAATCACGCCGCGGATGCATCTGCCAGGAAAAATAAAATCACCGCACTCGCCGCAAACGCTCGCAGATCGTCGAGCGTCGAGCGTCGAACTCTACGCGGCGTCGGTGTCTTTGCCGTCGGCGTCGGGGCGTTTGATGATGTGGCCGTCGTCGGTCACGTCTTGGAAGCGGACGGCCACGCGCTTCGAGATGCCCGACTCCTGCATCGTCACGCCGTACAGCGTCGTCGCGCAGGTCATCGTCCGCTTCGAGTGCGTGACGATGATGAATTGCGTCCACGACAGAAACTCTTGCAGCACGCCGACAAACCGACCGATGTTCGCTTCATCCAGGGCGGCGTCGACTTCGTCGAGCACGCAGAACGGGCTCGGCCGATATTGAAACACGGCCAACAACAGCGCGACGCAAGTCAGCGTCTTCTCGCCGCCGCTGAGGAGCGAAATGTTGCGCGGTTCTTTGCCCGGCGGGCGCGCGATGATCTCGATCCCTGCGTCGAGAATGTCGACGTTCTCTTCGAGCAGAATGTCGGCCTGGCCGCCGCCGAACAGCTTGCGGAACAGGATCTGGAAGTAGCCCTTCACGGTCTCCAGCGTCTCGGTGAAGAGACGGCGGCTGTCGGCGTCGATCCGGGCGATGATCCCTTCGAGCGATTTCTTGGCCGACGTCAGGTCTTCAAACTGCTGCGAGAGGGTCGCGTATCGCGATTCCAATTCGTCCAACTCGGCGAGGGCTTCGAGATTCACGTTGCCGATGTGATTGATCTTTCGCCGCAGATCGGCAATCTGCTTTTCGATCTCGTCGCGTTGCTGCAACTCCTCGGTTGACGACGGCTCGGCGTCGATCGTCGAGAGTTCGAGTCCGTAGTCGTCGCGGATGCGGTCGGCCAAGTTCGAGCGTTCGAGTCGCGTCGTTTGGGCTGCCATCTCCAGCGCGTGCAGATCGTCCTGCACGTTGCGGAGCCGCGACTTCTCGGTGTGCGTCCGCGACGCGAGTTCGGTCCGTTCTCGCTGTAGCGACGACTGCGCAACGGCCAACGTCGCGGCCTCGGCGGCAAACGCTTCTTGCCGCAAATAGGCCATTGCCACGTTCGCTTCGGCGTCCAGAATCGTCATGGTCGACTGCCGTATCCGGCGCAGGCAATCATCGAGCGCAAGGCGGCTTTCGTCGACCGCTTTTCGTCGCTCGGCTCGGTCTTGCTCGCAGCGGAGCTTTTCGAGCTTCAGGTGATGCAGACGTTCTTCGCTCTTGCCGGCTTCGACCTTGGCAACGGTCAATCGTTCCTCAACCGTGCGGGCTTCGTCAGCGGTTGCGGTGAGTTGCTGTTGTGCGGCGGTCGTTGTCGTTTCGATTTCGGCGAGTTCGACGCGAAGTGATTCTTGCCGCGCCGCGGCGGCAGCACGGCTGGCGGTGACTTCGGCCCGTTCAGTTTCGGCACGAGCGGCGTCGCGTTCGAGCGAGGTCCGTTGCCCGGCGAGTTGATCGACTTGGCGGTCGAGTTCCTTGCCGCGGCTTCGTCGTTCGGCGAGGGCCTCGCTCCGCTCTTGTCGCGTCGACTCGGCGGACTGCAAAGTCGCTTGCCCCGCTTCGATTGCGAGAGCGGCGACCGCGATCTCTTTCGTTGCCGCGTTGATTTCGACGACGATCGCTTCGCTTGCCTTGCGAAGTTCGATCAGCTCACTGCGTCGTGCGACGAGTCCGAGTCCGCCCGAGCGACGACCGGCGACGATTGCGCCGTCGGCGGTGATGAACTCGCCGCGACGGGTGACGAACGATAAGTGCGCGAACTCGCGGCGCAGTTCGAGGGCCAACTCCAAAGACTCAACGAGCCACGTCGTGCCGAGCAGCCGTCGCCAGAGCGGACGATGAGTTTCCTCGAAGTCGGCCAGCAGATCCAAACGACCGACGACGCCGGGTTTGCCGGCCGGCGACGTACTCGCGCCGGAATCGGGGGCTTGTGCGATCGCAGGAGACAAAAAGCCGACGCGGCCCGTGAGTGAGGCGGCGGCGAACTCGCCGAGTTGCGACGGATCGGCCTCGGCAGCGACGACGAGATACTGCGCTCGCTCGGCGAGCGCGGCATCGACGGCGGTGGCAACGTCGATCGGCGCACGAATCAAATCGGCGGCCAAGCCGACGACGTGCCGCAGCGGTCCCGTCGGGTCGCTTTCCTTGAGGCCGAGCGCTTCTTTCACGCCCGCCTGAATTCCTTCGTGCCGACGCAACAGGTCTTCGAGCAGGTCGGCACGCTCGGCTTGGCCAGCTTGGCGTTGCCGCAACTCCTGCACGCGCTGCTCGACGGCTGCCCGTTCGGCTTCACGGAGAGCGAGATCGGCTTTCGCCGCATCACGAGCAGTCGTCGCGGCGGCGAGGGCTTGCTCGGCTTGCGTCGTGGCATCGCGATGTTCGTTCAATTCAAGTTCGAGCGCGGCCCGGCGGCGATCCAACTCGGCTCGGCGCTCGGCTCGGCGGGCTTCATCCTCGGCGCAGGCGGCCAGCTTCGCGTCCAGGATCGAGGCGTCGCTCGCGGCCGACGCGGCGGCTTGGACGAGTTCGCGCATCCGGCGACGGCGTTCTTCGACGGTCGTTTCGATTTCACGACGGCGGGCCGCCAGCTTTTCCCATTGCGCTTCGACGGATTTGCGCGAAGCGACCAACTCGGCATGTCGCGCTTCGGCGGCATGCAGCGCGGCATCGGTCGCTTCGACTTGCGATCGTTCGTCCCCCGCCTTGCCGCTGAGGGCGGCGAGACGACGACGATGCCGGGATGCTTCCTCTTCCAACTCGACGCTGCGACGACGTTCGTGCCCGATTAACGATTCATCGGCCGCGATCCGCTGACGGACGTCGGCCGCTTGCGATTCGGCCGACCGGAGTGCCTGGGTTCGATCGCCGAGATCGGCGTCGATCGCCAACAGTCGCGTCTCGGCCTCGTCGAGGCGTTGGGTGAGTTCGTCGCGCGTGGCCCGCTTCGTCGCAGCGGCGGTCTCTTGTTCGGCAACTTGGGCTGAGAGTTTACGCCAGTCAGCGCGGGCGGCGTGCGTGCGGAGTTGTTGCAGGCGATCGACGTGCTCTTGATAGCGGCGGGCCTTGGAGGCCTGATTTCGCACGCTTTTCAGGCGGTTTTCGACCTCTTCGACGATGTCGTGCAAACGAAGCAAGTTCTGGTCGACGCGTTCCAGTCGACGCAACGATTCGAGCTTGCGCGCTTTGAAGCGGCTGATGCCGGCCGCCTCTTCGAAGATGCTGCGTCGTTCTTTGGGGGACGACTGCAGGAGGACGTCGACTTTGCCTTGTTCGATGACGCT
>CAMCTH010000343.1 GCA_945877965.1 Planctomicrobium piriforme
GTATCTCACGTTCGCCGGCAAGCCGCGCGACGAAGAGGTCTATGCCCACGTTCATGAGTCGCCGCGGATCATGTACTTGCCGCTCATCGTGCTGTCGGTCTTCGCAATCGGCGTCGCCTGGACGATCCCCGGCATCGGCCTGTCGATCAACAACCTGCTCGAACAATCGCGCCCCGCCGGCGAAATCGGCAACGGCGTCGTCTGGTCGAGTCTCAGCTATCCGAACGAGCACGACAGCCACGCGCCGGGCATCCACATCGCCGCCACGCTTGTGGCCTTCGGAGCCGCCGCGTCCGGATTCTTACTGGCGACCGTCTTCTACGGCCTCCGCAAGCTCGACCCGGCCGACGTGAAGCGGCAGTTCGCTCCGATCTACACGCTGCTCTGGAACAAGTGGTACTTCGACGAGTTGTACCAATTCATTTTCATCCGCCCGACGCACTTCGTCTCCGGCCTGATCGCCAAGTTCGACAAGCAGGTGATCGACGTCTGCATCGACAAGCTCGCCTCCGGCGTCAAAGTCATCTCGCGGGCCGACGATCTGATCGACCGCACGTTCGTCGACGGCATCGTCAACCTCGTCGGCAACTGGACCTACTCGGCCGGCCGCTCGCTGAAGACGGTGCAAACAGGTCGGCTGCGGCAGTATGTCGTGCTGATCGTCGTCGGCGTCGTCGCCTTGACCATGATCATGCAAATGGCCTTCGCGGGCCGTTAAGCGAATAAAACAAGAACCCTGAACCTCGAACTCTGAACCTTCTCATGTCATCCGACGCAACTTTTCTCAGCCTCGTCGTGTTTCTGCCCGCCTTGGGGGCGCTGCTGCTGGCGTTCTTCCCCAAAGACAAGCCTGAGGCGATCAAGCTGACGTCGCTGGCCGTCACGATCGCGGTCTTCGCATTGACGATCTGGATGGCGATTCCGGCAGGTGAAGGGGCCGGCGATACCGCGAAGTTTGCCATCGGAACGGCCGAGTTGCAGAACGCTTTCTCGCTCGACTGGATCCCGTCGTTCAACATCTACTACTTCTTCGGCGTCGACGGCATCAGCTTCACTCTCCTGCTGCTCACGTCGTTCACCAGCATGATCGCCATGGGGGCCGCCTGGCCGATCACCAAGCACGTCAAAGCGTATTGCATTCTGTTTTTGCTGCTTGAGACCGGCATGCTCGGCGTTTTCTTGGCGCTCGACTTCTTCCTGTTCTACGTCTTCTGGGAAGTGATGTTGCTGCCGATGTACTTCCTGATCGGCGTCTGGGGCGGCCCGCGCCGCGAGTACGCCGCCATTAAGTTCTTTCTCTACACCTTGCTCGGCTCGGTGTTGATGTTGATCGCGATCCTGATGCTGTACTTCAGCAGCGACGTGCGAAAGCTGACGCCGGATCAACTGAAAAACACCTACGTCGTCTCGAAGACGCTGTCGGTCACAGAACAAGACGTCGCTGTGAAGAAGATTCAATCGGCGGCCGATCCAGTCCACACCTTCAACATCATGGCCCTGGCCCAACTCGGTCAGCACACCGATCAATTCGACGGCGAAGTCCTGTTCGGCAAGTCGATCCAATGGTGGGCCTTCATCCTGCTCTTCATCGGTTTTGCCGTGAAGGTGCCGAGCGTCCCGCTTCACACGTGGTTGCCCGACGCACACGTCGAAGCACCGACGCCGATCTCGATGATTCTAGCCGGCGTGCTGCTGAAAATGGGCGGATACGGCATCATTCGCATCTGCTATCCGATCTGCCCCGACGCCGGTTACGATCTTGCTTGGTTCGTCTGCAGCGTTGGCGTCTTCAGCATGGTCTACGGTGCGTTCGCCGCGTTGGCTCAGAAGGACTTCAAGCGGTTGGTCGCCTATAGCTCGGTCAGCCATATGGGCTATGTCGTGCTCGGCATCGGCGTCTGGAGCATGTCGGCCGCCAACGGTTACAACCCGGACTACATGTCGCAAGGTTGGAACGGGGCGATGTTCCAAATGTTGGCCCACGGCATCAGCTCGGCCGGCATGTTCTTTATGGTCGGCGTCGTCTACGACCGCGTCCACCATCGCAACCTCGACGAGTTCGGCGGCTTGTTCGCCCGCATGCCGATCTACAGCGGCATGGCGTACGCCGTCTTCTTCGCCGGTTTGGGTCTCCCCGGTCTGTGCGGCTTCATCGGCGAAGTGTTCGTCACGCTCAGCGCCTGGAACTTCAGCAAGCTGCTGGCAATCATTTCCGCCGCGGTCGTCGTCCTCACGGCGGCGTATATCTTGTGGACGCTGCAACGCGTTTACTTGGGCGCCGAATACAAGGGCCCGCACGGCGATCACCTGCACGACATGGACACCCGCGAGATCCTGCTGGCCGCGCCTCTTGTGGCGTTGGCCATCTTCTTCGGCGTGTTCCCGAACACGATCTTTAAGTACCTGACGCCGAGCGTCGATGCGAGCGTCGAAAACCTGGCCGTGTGGACCGAGACCGTCAAGGCTCCGCGCCTGGCCGAGGTTCGCAAGCTCGAAGCCGCTCCGTCCGACGTCCCCAAGGCTGCGGCCGCGATCGTCGTGCCCCCCGTCGCTCAACTTACGGCCCAATAAGCACTCATGAACGATACGCTGTTTACGTTAATCGGTAGCTACAAGAAAGAGACGCTGGACTCGCTCCAGGCGTTCATGCCGGAGCTCATCCTCTCGGCGACGATCGTCTTGATGCTGCTGGTCCGGATGCCCTCTTGGGGCCGGAAGCTGAATTCGTTTTACGTCGCGCTGCCGGGCGTGGTGTTGGCCCTGCTCGCCTCCGCGCCGTGGATCCATCTGCAAGCGACCGCCAGCGAAGCCTGCCCGCTGATGGGCAAACCGTTCTTCGACGGCATGCTGATGTTCGACGAGTTGACGGTCTTCTTCCGCAGCGTGCTGCTGCTGTTCGCTCTTTTATTCTTGGTCTTCACCAAGCTGTCGGGTATTCCCGATCGAGAAGACAGCCCGGACTTTTATACGCTGGTGCTCGGCGGCACGATCGGCATGTGCATCATGGCTTCGGCCAATCACCTGCTCGCCGTGTTCCTCGGCGTCGAAATGGCGAGCGTGCCGTCGTATGCCTTGGCCGGTATCCTCAAAGGTCGCCGCACCGCCGGCGAAGCGGCCCTCAAATACGCTGTGTACGGCGCCGGTGCGGCAGGCGTCATGCTCTACGGAATTAGCCTGTTGGCCGGGGCACTCGGTTCGGTCCACATTCCGACGATGGTCGCGCAGTTGGCCGCGTTCACGCCCGATCAGCTGGCCGATCGTCAGGTCGTCCTGATGTCGGGCGGATTAATGCTCGGCGTCGGTCTTGCGTTTAAGCTCTCGGCCGTGCCGTTCCACTTCTGGGCTCCGGACGTGTTCGAAGGGGCCTGCGCCGAAGTCGGGGCGTTCCTCTCGGTCGCTTCGAAGGCTGCGGCGTTGGCCCTGCTGATTCGCGTCGCGATCGGCTTCTCGCACACGCCGGCCGAAGTGATTCCGAAGGCCCCGGCGCTCACGCTGGTTTCGGCCACGGCCGTCGCCGCCGCTCCAGACCATGCAGACGATCACGCGTCCGTCGCTCCGGCGAGTCCGCTTGTCGCGACCCGCAAGTTCATCGCCGGCTTCATCGCGTTGCTGGCGGCCGTTACCTGCACCTTCGGCAACCTCGCCGCCTACGGACAAACGAACATCAAGCGACTGCTCGCTTACTCGACCATCGCGCACGCCGGCTACATGATGATGCCGGTCGCCGCCGCGGTGGCGCTCGTCGGTCGCGGCGATTCAGCGGGGGCTGAGAAAGCGATCTCGGCCGTCGCGTTCTATGTCGTCACGTACTTGTTTATGAACCTCGGAGCGTTCGCCTGCGTCGCGTTTCTTCGCAACACGTTGCGTACGGAAGAGATCGCCGATTACTCCGGGCTCATCAAGCGTTCGCCGGGCATTGTCATTTTGTTCTCGGCGATCCTGCTGAGTTTGGTCGGCTTACCGCCGCTCGCCGGCTTCACCGGCAAGTTCATGGCCTTCGCGGCTCTGACGAACGCTCAACTTTGGACGTTGCTCGTCATCGGCGGCGTGAACACGGCGATCAGCCTGTTCTATTATCTTCGCGTGGTGAAGGTGATGACGCTCGATCCGGAATCGGAAACTCGTCTGCCGGTGAACTTCTCGCTGCTGTCGTCCGAAGGGGTGTTTCTCTCCTTGGTGACGTTGCCGGTCTTCGTCCTGGGCGTGTGGTTCGATCCGCTCAACCGCTGGGCCCTGGCCGCCGCCGAACGATTCCTGACTCCGTAAGACGTCTCTTTTGAAGTGCGGCCCTTGGGCCCTGGTAGGGTTAGCTATGTCGTCGACCGTTCGCTTGTTGAACCGCTTGCTAGTGCTCCATCACCGTTCGTTCCCGCAGTATCTGGCCGAGGCCGGTCTGTGGCGAGCGCCGGGCAAGCTCGACGACGAGACCGAGCAAGCGTTCCGTGCGATCGTGCTCGATCACAAATCGACGGCGCGTCGCGCGGCCGCCGTCATCGTCGCCGCCGGCGGCACGGTCGATGCCGGTTCGTTCCCGATGGAATACACCGACAAGAACGATCTCGCGCTCGACTATCTCGTCGGCGAGGTAATCGAGTCCGAGCGTCGCACGGCCGCCGCCATCGAGCGAATCCTGCAATCGCTGACGATCGACGCCTCGGCCGCCCGCGAAACGGCCGAAGAGGCACTGGGAGCCGCCAAGGCTCACATCGAAACGCTCGAAGGCCTGGCCAACAAGCAGCCTGCTTGAAGAAGTGGGCAGTCGGCAGTGGGCGGTGAACAGTAAGATGGGCGCTCGCGCAGTCGCGTATTTCTTCCTGCCCGCTGCACACTATCTACTGCCCACTCTCCGATGATCGACACGCACTGCCATCTCGATCAAACGGACTTTCGCGACGACGTAGATGCCGTCGTCCGGCGGGCTCACGAAGCCGGCGTCGAGGCGATGGTCACCGTCGCCGTCTCGGCCGACAGCAGCGAGAATATGCTGCGGCTGATGGCCGGGAAGCCGGGCCTCTTTGCGGCCGTCGGCATTCATCCGAACAACACGCACGAAGCGCAGCCCGGCGATTGGGATCGCGTCGTCGCGCTCGTCGATCGGCCGGGCGTCGTGGCGCTCGGCGAGACGGGGCTCGATAAGCACTGGGACGTCGCGCCGTTTGAGTTGCAGCAAGATTATTTCGATCGGCACATTCGCCTTTCGCAGCAGACCGGTCTGCCCTTCATCGTGCATACCCGCGATTGCGAGGCCGACGTGATGGCGATGCTCGAAGCGGCCCGCTCGCGCGGCCCTCTGACCGGCGTGATGCACTCGTTCACCGGCGGCTCCGAGACGGCGGCTCGCTGCGTGGAACTGGGGATGTACGTCAGCTTTGCCGGGATGGTCACGTTCAAGAAGTCGGACGACCTGCGACGCACGGCGGCGACGATCGCGGCCGATCGCATTCTCGTCGAGACGGATAGCCCTTACTTGTCGCCGATGCCGCTTCGGGGCAAACGGAACGAACCGGCGAACGTGCTACACACGGCGAAAGTCGTCGCCGAAGCCCGCGGCGTATCGCTCGCAGATTTTGATCGGCAATCGACTGCGAATGCGCGGCGATTGTTCTCACGCATGAATGACGTAGTCCCCATTTAGCCGCGGGGCTC
>CAMCTH010000344.1 GCA_945877965.1 Planctomicrobium piriforme
CGAGCCTCGCGACACGGAACTCCTGTTCCGCAAGTTGATCGCGCCGTATTTGAAGGCGAACGGCGGGCCGATTGAATTGCTAGAAAACGTCGAACCCGTGCAGGTCCACGTCGAGAAGAACGCCATCGTCGGCGTCGAGTTCGAGGTCGTCGGCACGACCGACCCCGCGGTCACGATTGCGATTCGTCCCCGATTGACGATCGATGCGAGCGACTGGGGCGATATCGTCCGCCTCTCCGGTGCGACGTTCTTCTGCGGCCCCGATCTGAAAGAGCGCTTCGACGAACCGAGCGCGCCGATCGACTACACGCAGGTCGAGCGGAACGAGATGAACCCGATCACGCATTGCCTCGTGCTCCGCGAAAGTGCGACGCCGACGATCATCGAGCAACCGCCGCACTACGACGAACGACGGTATTATGCCGCGACGACGTCGACCCGCGAGGAGTTCCAAAAGTTCGGCTGGCCCGCGAAAGCAATGAAGCCGTTCGCTCCGGCCTGGCGCGACACGGCCTTGCCGAAGGGTCCGTACACCGACGGCCCGACGGTCTATCATCATCGCCGGCTCGTCGATCGCAGACACAAGAATCTGCCCGACGGAACGGAGACGGTGCTCGTCAACTGGCCGCTGCAAGACTACCCGACGAACGTCTATCCGCAGCATGTCGTCGACGCCCTGGAGGCCGACGAATCGGGGGCATCGAAAAAGAACTTGGTCGAGATGACGCCGCGGCAACGCCGGATCGTGTTCCAAGACGCCAAGGATCATGCGCTCGGCCTGCTCTATCATCTGCAGACGACCGTCGCCGAGCGCGATCTCGCCGCGGCACAATTGGCAGGCAAGCAGATCGTCACGTTCCGCGATCTCAAACTGACCGACGAGTTCGGCACGCCGGACCGCCTGCCGCCGAAGCCGTACATTCGCGAAGGCCTGCGGGCCGACGCGTTGTACATGTTGCGCGAGCAAGACGTGCGCGACACCGACGGCAACCAATGCTGGGCCGCAACGATGGCCCCCGACGGCATATTCGGGTTCCAGTTCAACATCGACTTCCACCCGACGAAACGGATTTTTAAGAACGACGACCCGCGCGAGACGTGGACCCTGGTCCACACGCCGTTGCGCAATTGGAGCACCGACACGGACCGCGCAATGCTGCCGCTGCGCAGCCTCGTCCCGAAGTCGCTCGACGGTCTGATTCTGGCGGGAAAAAATCTCGGCGTGTCGAGCATCGTGCAATCGGCCGTCCGTCTACACGGTCACGGCATGCTGGCTGGCCAAGCCGCCGCGACGTTGGCAGCCGTCAGCCTCTCGCAAAAAATGGGCCCGCATAAGATGGCGGGCAACCGAGCATCAATTCGAGCCGTGCAGTCGTTGCTCTTGGGCGGAGGCGACGTCTTTGGGCCAAACAAGAAACCGCCGGGAGTCCTGCTTTGGCCGTATCACGACGTCCCGCCGGATGCCGATTATTTTCGTGCAGCGAATTGGGCGGCGGTGCTCGGGTTGTATGTGCCCGATGAGAAGACGCCGGACTTTGCGGCTGAACTACCGGTCACGAAAGAAGAGGTTGCCGAAGCGGCTTGGCGTGTCAATCGTCTCGTCGGCGACGGCGCTTTCGTCTATACCGACAAGAACCAAGTTAAGACTCGCCGCGAATTGGTTCTGTCAATCGATCGCACGATTGCCGATTCAGGATGGCGACGCGCCGAATCGTCGTTCTTGCAAGTTACAGGCGACTCCGACCAAGACGGACTCGACGATCTGATCGATCCGCTGCCGCACGATCGCGACAACGACAATATCCCGGATATATTCGATAACGGTCCGCAGCAGAAGTAGCCGAAGTATTACTTCGCCGCCTGATCGCGGCACGCCGTGAGCGTGTTCTTCAGCAACATCGTGATCGTCAACGGGCCGACGCCGCCGGGGACCGGCGTGATGTGGCTCGCGACTTCGGCGACCGGTCCGTAGTCAACGTCGCCGCAGAGACCTGTTTCGGTGCGATTGATGCCGACGTCGATCACCACGGCGCCCGGCTTCACCATGTCGGCCGTAATGAATTTGGCCCGCCCGATCGCGGCGACGAGAATGTCGGCCTGCCGCGTGATCTCGACGAGGTTTTTCGTCCGGCTATGGCAAACGGTCACGGTCGCATCGGCTCCGGGGGCTTTCTGCACCAGCATGTTCGCCAACGGCTTGCCGACGATATCGCTGCGGCCGACGATGACGACGTGTTTGCCGGCGGGGTCGATCCCGTTGCGGACCAGCAGTTGTTGAACCCCGTGCGGCGTGCAGGGCAAAAACCGCGGCGCCCCTTGCACCAATCGCCCGACGTTCTCGGGATGAAAACAATCGACGTCCTTCGCCGCACTTACCGCCAACAAAATGTTGGCTTCGACGATGTGCCGCGGCAATGGCAACTGCACGAGGATGCCGTGCACGCCTGGATCGTTGTTGAGCGCGGTGACGAAGTCGATCAACTGCTGCTCGGTCGTGTCGGCCGGCAGCGTCGTGTGGCGACTCTCCATACCGCAGCGCTCGCACGCTTGCCGTTTGTTGCGAATGTAAACTTGGCTGGCCGGATCTTCGCCGACCAAGACCGTCGCCAAGCACGGCACGACGCCGTGGTGCTCGATGAACTCGGCGACCTCGGTCGCGATCTCGGCTTGAATTGTTTTGGCGAGCGTCTTCCCATCGAGAATAGCGGCGGTCACGGCAGTCCTTTCGTAAGAGATGCAGACGATTCTAACACTCGCGATGGTTTAGAAGAACGCAATCGTTTAGACGAACCAGGTCGGCGCGAGCCATAACACCGCGCGAAGCGCGAGGTTCGAGTAAACGCCGGCCATCCAATCGTCGGCCATCACGCCGAGCCCGCCCGGCCAACGTTCCATCTGTCGCGCCGGCGGCGGCTTGGTGATGTCGAAGAGGCGATTGAGCGCAAAGCCGAGCGCGATGATTTTCCAATTCGCCATCGGCACCAGAAAGAATGTGATCGGCAAACTCACGATCTCGTCGTACACCACGCAGCCGGGGTCCTTGAGATTGCCCAGCCTCGGCAAAGCGGCGTTGACGATCGGCACGCCGACCGCACAGAGTGCCACGATCGCGACGACGACGAGGGCGGTCGACGGAATCTGACCGAGGCCCCAAGCCAGCGGCAGCCCCAGAATCGTGCCGACCGTGCCGGGCGCGACCGGGGAGTGTCCCGTCCCCAGGCCGGTGGCGATCCATGCGGCCGCCGCACTCGCCGACGAACTCGGCCCCGAGCCGGGATCGGCTCGTTTCTCGCGGGATTCGTTCACTTTCGCCCCTATTCAAACTGGGAGGTTTTGGCGACCCTAACGCTGCCGTCGGTATATTGAGTTGACTGACCGGCCACAATGACGACAATGATAGTGATCATAGTCGACATTTAACTACGTCCCTAACTTCCGTATTCTCTCCGCGTCGCACGGAGACCGCCCCGCAACAACGCCTGGTAAACGACAGTCATGGCTACCGACGAGAAAGAAAAGCTGAACCCGGTCGAAGAAGCAAAGATCAACAGCAACTACCTGCGCGGCGAGATCGGGCAGGAGTTGTTCGACGAAAACGATTTCTTCGGCAAGGACAGTGTGCATCTGCTCAAGACGCACGGTCTCTATCAGCAAGACGATCGCGATGCGCGGGCCGCGGCTCGGGCGTCGGGCGAAGGGGGCAAGGGAGACAAGGCCTTCATCTTTATGGTCCGCACGCGGATCCCCGGCGGCAAACTGACGAGCGAACAACTGCTCGCCGAGTTGGCGATCGGCGATGAACTGGGCAACTCGACGGTTCGCATCACCACGCGGCAAGGCATCCAGCATCACGGCATCCCCAAACACTCGCTGCAAGAGACGATGCGGCGGATCGACGCGATCAAGCTCACCACGCTCGCCGCGTGCGGCGACGTGAACCGCAACGTGATGTGCTGCCCCGCGCCGCATCACAACGAAACCGTCCACCAAGAACTGCAAGACCTCACCGACAAGATCGCCGAACACTTCCGCCCGAAGACGCAGGCCTACTACGAAATTTGGCTCCGCGACCCGACGGCGAATGAAGAAGTCTGCCTCAAGAGCGCCGGGCCCGAGGTCGAGCCGATCTACGGTCCGACTTACTTGCCGCGCAAATTCAAAATGGCGGTCGGCCTGCCGGAAGATAACTGCGTCGACTTGTACGCCAACGATCTTGGGCTGATGGCGATCACCGCAGCCGGCAAGATCATCGGTTACAACGTCCTCGTCGGCGGCGGCTTCGGCGTGACGCCGAGTGCGAAGAAGACCTTTCCGGCCGTCGCCAAGCGGATGGCGTATTGCGAAGCGAAAGACGTCATCGCCGTGGCCGAGGCGGTCGTCAAGGTGCAGCGCGACTTCGGTAACCGCGCCGATCGCAAAACGGCTCGGCTCAAGTACCTCATCGCCGAGCGCGGGCTGCCGTGGTTCAAAGCGAAGGTCGAAGAGTACTTCGGCGCGGCGCTCGCCGATCCGCATCCGGCCGACGTCACCGGCTTCGACGATCACATGGGTTGGGCTGAACAAGGTGACGGTCGGTGGTTCTACGGCCTGAACGTCGAGAACGGCCGCGTCAAAGACGAAGGGGAATTCCGCCTCAAGACGGCCCTCCGCGTCATCTGCAATGACCTGAAGCCCAGCATCCGCCTGACGGCGCATCAAAGCATTCTGTTCTGCGATCTGACCGCGGAACAACGTCCCGTGCTGGAACGCATTCTGCACGAACACGGCGTGAAGCTGACCGAAGAAATCTCGAACGTCCGACGGTGGAGCATGGCCTGCGTCGCCTGGCCGACGTGCGGCCTGTCGATCACCGAAGCGGAACGTGCGCTCCCCGGCGTGATCGATCAGCTCGAAGTCGAACTCGCGAAGCTCGGTCTCGATCGCGAAACTTTCACGGTCCGGATGACGGGCTGCCCGAACGGGTGCGCTCGACCGTACAACTCCGACATCGGCTTGGTCGGCAAGTCGGCCGGCAAGTACACCGTCTTCCTCGGCGGCCGGCTGCTCGGCGATCGCTTGAACGTCAATTACAAAGACTCGGTCCCCGAGGCCGACTTGATCGCGACGTTGGTGCCGGTGCTGACGTACTTCAAGCACGAACGGACCGCCGGCGAAACGTTCGGCGACTTCTGCCATCGCAAGGGAGTAGAAGACCTACACGCGTGGGCCGACAAGTTCACAGCCGAGTCGCAACCCGCATAGCTCAGTGCTGCTGCGGTCGGCTGCAATGATGTAAAAAAATCCCGGCGGCGACGGCGACGTTCAACGAGTCGACGTCGCCGTGCATCGGGATCGTCAGCTTGCGATCGCAGGCGGCGACGACATCGGGCTGCAAGCCGTGCCCCTCGCTGCCGAAGACGAGGGCCAATCGCGACGGTCGCGCGATCGTGCCGAGGACCGCAGCATCGTCGGCCAGGACCGTCGCCCAACTCTCGATGCCGTACTGCGTGCGGAGTTCGCCGAGTGCGGCGGAGACGTCGCGACACGGCACGATCGGCAGTCCATAGACCGTCGCCATCGAAACTCGCTGCACGCGGCGCGAAAACGGATCGGCACATTTCGGCCCGAGCACGAGCGCGGCAACGCCAAAGCCGGCCGCCAA
>CAMCTH010000345.1 GCA_945877965.1 Planctomicrobium piriforme
CCGTGCCGGGGCCGTTGCTGTCGAGTAGAATAAAGTCGTCGCCCGTTTGGCCGCGGAGCGTCGTCGCGGCGGCAAACGCGGCGTCGAGTTGTTCGAGCGTGACGGAATCGTTGTTGGGGCCGGCGTCGACCGTCAACGTGCTCGTCGGATTCGAGAACTTCAAGACCGGACTGTTGTTGCTCGTCGCTTGCGATCGGCCGGCGGTCGACGTGTCGTTGGCCAGCACGATGTCGTTATCGACGGCGGTGAAGACGAGATTGCGATTGGCCGCCGTAAGATTGTCGAGAACCTGCGCGACGCCCGTGTAGTCGACGATGGAGCCGTCGATCGTCGTCCGACCGTCGGTCGTGTTGTCGAACCGGTGCGTGATCGTCGTGATGCCGGAGCCGTTGTAGACGAGCGTGTTGCTCCCCGTGCTCGCGGCGAAGTTGATATTTCCAGCGGGAATCGGATCGCCGCCCGCAAAGTTGACGGTCAGTGTGTCGTCGTCCGTGGAACCGTCGATCAAGAGATTGTCGATGGCCGAACGATCGGCGCGGAACACGAGTTGACCGTTGACCGTCACCTCGTCGGATCCGCCGTTGCGCACGACGCTGAACGTGTCGGGTTCCGCGGCGGGGTTGGCCGCCGCCGAGGCTTTGACGTCGAAAGGCGCCGTCGCGCCGAACGAATCGATGCCCGCGAAGATGACGGTTTTGTAGGTCGACGTCAGCACGGCGGAGCCGATGCCCGTCACCGTCAGCAATGGTGAGCCGACGCCTGCGGTAAAGTCGAGGACCACGCGGTCGCCAGGATTCGTCGCGATCGACGGGGAGCCGCCGTCGATGCTGTAGATCGTCGTTGTGCTTGGTGCAACGCGGATCGAATCGGCCCCGTCACCCGTGTTCACGGCCAGAGAACCGAGCCCGCTATAGCCGATCGTCATGTAGCCGGTGATATCGACGGAGTCGGGATCGATCGAAACCACGTCGTTCCGCGCGGTCACGCCGCCGAGCGCGTGCGTAACGCCGAAATAGATCGGATCGGGATCGAGGTCGTTGGTCCCGTAACTCGCGAACGACGCCTGCGGACCCGGCAGCGGCAAGGTCGTGCTCGTCGGGTTCGTTTCGCCGGGGAGCACGACGCCGATGCCCGACGCACTTTGCATGCGGTCGCTCGCGATCAGATTCACGACGCGGATGGCGTCGATCGTCGCCCCGGCGAGGCCGAAATCGGCGCTCAAGTCGTAGGTCGTCGCAAAACCGACGTTCGGTGCGCCGCTCGTCACGGCCTGCGACGACGCGGGTTTGTAAATCCACGAGCTCCACGTGTTCGTGTTCGCATCGTGCACCTGCACCATCATCGGCTCGGGCGAGTTCGTCGTTCCCGATTCGTAGATCACGAAATCGTTGCCGACGGCGTCGACCAATACGCGATCGCCCGACCACGATAGGACAAAGCCGCCGCGGCTCGTGCTGCCGTTGTTGCCGGAGTCGGGAAGGCCGAGAACTCGCGTGGATGTGCTCGTCGTGCGCTCCCATAGGGCGCCGATCGACAGCGACGCGTTAAATCCGGCCGTCGTGCTCGGAAAGCCGGAAGTGAGCACGCTACTGTCGCCGGGGCGCGTCGTGACGACCACTCCTTGTCCGCCCGACAGCGTGCCGAGGCCCAACTCCGAAAGTTGATCGGGCGTGCCCGTTTGATCGAACGACACGCCGGCGAAGGAATATGTTTGCGGCGCGACCGCGACGGGATCGAACTCCGTGTTCACCGAAAGGGCGTCGTTCTGATCGGAGCCGCCGCCGAGGATTTGCAGGCTCGGCGTGGTGCCCGACAGCGTGAACGAGCGGTTGAGCGTCACCGTGTCGCCGCTGCCGGATGGGCCGGCCGAAACGTCGATGACCGCGGCTTCCACGTTGGCGAGAGAAATGGTCGTCGGGCCGGAGGTGACGGTGTTGCCCGCCAAGGCGATCGTATGGTTGCCGGTCGTGCCTTCGATCGTCACCTTGTCAGAAACGCTCGGGTCGCCGCCGTCAATGTGAATCGTGTTGGGAAGGCTCGCGCCTCCCAAGGCTACGGTGATGTCGTCGACGCCGGCGTGCGTGTTCACGTCGAGTGTCAATACCGAGGCGAAGCTGATCGTCGGGCGCAACGTGCCGTCGCGGGTGATCGTCACCGTCGCATTGTCGACGCGCACGGAGTCGATGCCGCCGCTCGTCGTCGGCGTCGCCAACGGATGCAACATGCCGAAGTACAACGGGTCGGGATCAAACGTGCTGTTGCCGAAGTAGGCGAACGAAGCTGAGGAGCCCGGATCGGGCAACACATTGCTCGTCGCGCCGTTATCGCCGGGCAAAACGAAGCCGGTCGCCACGAACACGCCGCTCCCGGACACCTTCTCGATGCCGGTTCCTTCCATGCGGTCGGCGCCGGTCATGTTAACATAGCGAATCGCGTCGATCGTCTGACCTAACGAGAGACCGAAATCACTAAGGTCGTACGACGTCGCGAAGGCGCCGGCTGCCGTACTCCCGACGTACAGCTCGCGCGTGTCTTTGGCTTCGTAGCGCCACTTGGTCCAACCGCCCCCGGCGACATGTACCTGAACCATGGCGGCGTCGGGTCCGCCGGGATTCGACGACGATTCGTAGATCACGAAGTCGTCGCCGGTTTGGTTCGACAACGTTCGGCCGCCGGTCCACGATAGCTCGATACCGGCTCGTAGCGACGTGCCTACGTTTCCGGCCGGCATGTTTAACGCCAGCGTGCCGCTCGTTAACGCCGGATAGATCAAGCGACCGACGGAAAGCGAAGAATCGAACCCGGTGCCGCTTTCCGGAAATGCGACGTTACCCGTCGCCGCGTCGGGGCCGACGTTGATGACGGCACCGTAGCCGCCGGTCAACGGGCCGTTCGATAAAACCGTCGCGACGTTCGGCGTATCGGTGTGATCAAACGTGAAGCCGGCGAATTGGAAACTCGGCGACGCCGCCGGGGCGTCGGTTTGGTCGATGATAAGGCTGTTTGTTCCCGCCTCGCCGTCGATGTGGACGCTGAACGTGCCGGAGAGCGGCCTGACGGTAATCTTGTCGTTGCCGTCGCCCGTTTTTAGCGTCAGGGAACTCGTCGGCGCGGTGAAGGACGTCGCTTCGAACGTCGGCACGGCATCGGTGCTGCGAATGCGCAGCGTACCGGGCGAAATCTCTTCCAGCACGACGTTGTCGGCCGAAGCGCTGAGCGTGAAGGACTTGGCGGCGGCAATGGAAAAATCGTTGACGGGTTCGAGATTGCGGTATTCGATCGTCCGCTGGATGCCGCCTTGGGCAACCGTAATGCCGCCGTCGTTGCCGTTGTCGTAGCGATAGGCGACGCTATCGAACGTGCCCCGCAGTTGAACGGCGTCGACCGTGCCCGCGGGTTGCGAGCCGCCGTCGTAGAGTAGTCCGCCGTCGGGAATCGGATTGCCATTGGTCGAATCAACGATCAACGTATCGGCGTCGTTCGAGCCGAAAACCGTGAGCGACGAAACGTCGGCTAGCGGCGCATCGAACAGCGTCGTCGATCCCTGTTGCACATGGAGATGTCCATCGACGAGCGAGAGCGTCGCGTCACCGCCGGTAAGTTGTACGACCGCGGGTGCGTGAACGTCGGTCAGTCGGATCGTGACGACGCCCGTGCTTTCCGGCGACGTTTCGCCGTCGGCCTGCACGCCGATCGTAAGTTGCCACTCGGGCGTCGTCTCGAAATCGAGCGCGACCGCGTTGTTGACTTGAATCTCGCCCGAGTTAGGGGCGATGAGAAACGCGTTCGATGAATTGCCCGCCGTGATCGAGAACGTCAGCGGCTGGGCCGGATCGATTTGCGGCGTAGTTTGCACCGTGCCGACGACGGTCCCCGCCGCCGAATTTTCCGCCACCGTCAGCTGTTGCCCGGCAACGACGTCGGCACTGAGCACTTGCCGTGCTTCGAGTTGCCGCACGAAGAACGATTCACCGGCCGTCGCCCGGCGCCGTTTCCGGCGTTGCTGACGCTCGGCATGCTCGGCTTGGGCAAAAATCTGCTCAAGTCGACGTTGTAACCGTTGCACGATGCGCATTGAGACTTCTCTGCGGCCGCCCGGTCGCCCGTCTTAGGCAACCAAAGCGTAGGGGAGATAACAAGTTATCACGACCCGTGCCGCTCCGACAAAGCACGGTATAACTCGATTATCCTCAGCCGTTTCAGGGGAGTCAATCTTTAACGAATGGCGCTGCGATGAGTTTTAGATAAACCTGCGGGCCGCCGGAGTGGGTATCTCCGCAAATGCCGCGCGATGCACAGTCCGATTGTGACGGCTATTGCGGTTTCAAGCGTCGTTGCGATTAGTCGGCGGCGTCGAGGTTGTGCGTCGTTTGCCGGTCGAAGCGACGATACCCAAAAGGGCGACGCGGCCGAATGCTAGCGTTGTGCAGCCTCGATTCTTACCGGTTTTCCGTTGGCGCGAGTTGGAACGTGAAGCGTCGCTGGATGATCATCGTGCTTGGATGCGTGCTGACCGGCCGCTGGGCCTCGATCGCACCCGCGCGCGGCGATGAACCGCGAATCGAGCCGCTGCCGCCGGCCGCGCAGCAGACGACTCTCGCACCGACCAAGGCCGTTGATCCCGCGCCGTTCAATGCGGTGCCGATCTCGAAGCCGATCGGCGCCATCACCACCGCCGTCAGTCCGCCGGTCGGCGACCTCCCGGCCGACGTCGCGGCCGGCCACTTCGCCGCAGCGAATGGACCCCACGACCAAGCAGGCCGACACTTTCACGAGATGATGTACTTCTGGGCGGCGACGAACCTCTCACATCATCCGTTGCGCTTCGAGCAGGCGTATGTGGAGCGCTACGGTTACAACTACGGCCTGCTCCAGCCGGTCTTTTCCGGCGTGCAGTTTTACGGCGACGTCGCGTTGTTGCCCGCCAAGTGGGTCACCGTTGGGCCGTGCCGATCGATCTACACCTTGGGCTCAGGCAGGCCCGGCTCGTACGGCACGCGCAATCCGCACCCGTGTAAGTAACGCTGCTACGCGGCGTTCCACACGAAGCGAAACGTGGCATCGAACGAGCGTCTTAAGCGGGTCCATAGCGATTGCGGTGCGGCCTCGATCTTCGCCTTACCGACCGAGCCGACGGGCAGATCGGCGATCGATCCTTCCAAGGCAATGCGGGCCAAGTAACGGACCTTCGCCGCGGCGTTTCGACCGGCGACATCGTTCGGCGTCGTCGAATCGGCGTCGTCGAGCTGCGGCGGCAGGTCGTCGACTTCCACTTCCGCCGTCTCGATGACGCGGCCGACGAATGTTCGATCCGGAGCCGTCTCGAAGCGCAGTTGTACGGCTTGGCCCGGCCGAACGAATTCGATCTCATGCTGGTCGATCTTCACATGAGCCTCCAAACTCGTCGGGTCGCCGACGGCGCACAACGGCGTGCCGGGAGCGAGATAAGCTCCGCGTCGTTGCGGCTCGAGCGGCGAGGTGCGCTCGGTCGTTTCCTGCGGCGACGAATGCGACTCCTTTCGATCGTCGTACAACGGCAAGACCGTGCCGCTGCGCGTGGCGACGATCTGCAACCGTTCCTGTTCGCGCAACAGATGTTGCCATTGCTGCTCGGTCG
>CAMCTH010000346.1 GCA_945877965.1 Planctomicrobium piriforme
GTCCGCGCCATTGTCACCCGGTCCGAATCTCCCGAGTTCGGTTTCCAAGCCTTGGTTCGAGCCGTCTGCGAGAGCGATACTTTTCAACGGATGCGCGTCGAAACAAAATAGGTTTCACGGACCCGCGGCTTCTGCGCAAGGGGAGACTCGATCATGAACAACGTACTTTCGCGACTTAGCCGTCGCCGGATGTTGCAGGCGGCCGGCGTAAGCCTCGGGTTGCCATGGTTCGAATCGATCGCGGCACGCGGAACCGAGAGACGCGCCGACGCCCCGCGACGCTTGGCCTTTCTCTACGTGCCCAACGGCGTAAACGTCGCCGCTTGGCAATCAGCCGGTTCCGGCGCATCGTATGAACTATCACCAACGCTCGCGCCTCTGGCAAAGTTAAAAAGCGACATCACCGTCATCACCGGCTTGAACCACGAAAACGCCACGCCGGGGTCCGACGGCGGCGGAGATCATGCCCGTTCAACGGCCGTCTACCTGACGGGCGTGCGGCCGAGGAAGACCGGCGGTTCCGACATTCTCAACGGCCCGTCGATCGACCAAGTAGTCGCCGGGCAAATCGGCCGCTTTACGCGGCTGCCGTCGTTGGAACTGAGCACCGACGGCGCGCGGACTACCGGTCGCTGCGATTCGGGTTACAGTTGCGCCTACCAATTCAATCTCTCCTGGGCCTCGCCGACTAAGCCGGTCCCCGCCGAGCAGAATCCCCGAGCCGTATTCGAGCGGTTGTTCGGTTCGTCCGACGCGAACGTCGCCGATCCGGTCGGTCGCCGGCAATTGCGACGCAGCGTGCTCGATTTCGTCCTTGACGATGCAAAGTCGCTGGAACGCAATCTGCCGGAAGTCGATCGACGCAAACTCGATCAGTATTTCACGGCACTTCGCGAGACTGAACGCCGCATCGAGCGGGCCGAACAAGCCCCTGATGCGCCGCCGGACGCCCGCCCTCCGGCTGGGATTCCCGAGTCGTACCAAGAGCATGTTCGGATGATGTTTGACCTCACGGCCCTGGCATTTCAGACCGATGCGGTGCGGATCGTCACTTTCACGCTAGCCAACGACGGCAGCAATCGGGCGTTTCCGGAAATCGACGTTCCCGAGGTGCATCACCAACTCTCTCATCATCGCAACAACCCGGCGACGCTGGAGAAGATCGCAAAGATCGATCGCTTTTACGTCGAACAGTTCGCGCGGTTCTTAAATCGCCTGCGGAGTGTGAACGAAGGAAACTCGACTTTGCTCGATAACTCGATGGTTCTCTACGGCAGTTGCCTTAGCGAAGGAAACAAACATTGGCACAGCAACCTGCCGATCATCCTTGCGGGGCGAGGCGGCGGGGCACTGTCGCCCGGTAAGCTGCTGGCCGCCCCCGATCCCACGCCGTTATGTAACCTGCACTTAGCACTCGCGCAGCGGATGGGTGTGAAACTCGATCGCTTCGGTGATTCCGAGGGAACTGTGTCGGGAATCTGAATCGGCCGTAGCGAGATCGATTCATACCTGAAGCGCGCACTTGAATCTAATGCCTTCAATGCAACGCGAGTATGCAGGAACGTATCGAATCGTATGTTCTAATCGACTCGGTGACGATCGTCGATGGTCAGCGGCCTTCGCGGAAGGCGGCAGAGACTTCTGTGTGCTACCGAAACTTTACGCTCCCTGTGCTGGTCCACGTGCGCCGTGAAATGTTTGTTGTTCCAGAGGGTGGCCGAATAATCGGCATCGAAATCAACAGTCCGGCGACTCGATCTTTCGTGCTCGTCCGATTCGGAGCGTGGCATTTCAAACATTCGGAGGTCAACGTGATCACGGCGACGCGTCGGTACATGTCGTGCTCGACGCTCTCGTAGGCGTCGTTCCCCGCAGCCAGGGCGGCGACGGCCTTACGTTCAAAGTCGTTCTGCGGAAGATGGTCCAGATTCATGGGCGCGGCGTTGACGGCCAACCAGCGCACTTCGACTTGCTTGCGATTCGCCAACTCTTGAAACACTTTTTTGAGCCTCGCTGCCGGAATCGCCAGTCCTTCATCTTCGCGATAATACTGATGATGCACGACCTGCAACACGGCGTGAAAGGTTTCGTGCAACATCTCTGCCCGACCCCGAGCTTCCGCTGCCGTAGGTCGCGGAGCCGCAACATGGCTCGTAGGCTCCGCCGCTGGAAGTTCGCATTCTCCGCCTAGCAGGATGGCAAGTGCGGCGTACGCGCACGTACGAACTAAACTTCGATCTAGGTTCACGGTTGAGCTCGGCTTTCGTGGATAGGAATGCGAATGACGAGGCCCGCGACACGGGGCTTGGATCCCGCGTCTTTGAAAAACCCCATGTGGCAATTGATGCACCCGCCCGACAACGGAATGGGGGCGGCCCGCGAATATACTTGCTGTTCAATCTGTTCGTGGAACGGCTTGCCGGAGCCGAGCACCTCGGCCGCCTGCTTTTCAAACGCGGTGCGCGGCGTGTGAGAGACGCTCATCGGTGGCGTATTGACCGAAATCCAGCGCGCCTCGATCTTGACCTCGTCGGCGATCTGACTGAACACGTCTTCCATCGCTCGCGCCGGTAACACGGCACGGTTCGCTTGAAAGTAATGGTCGTGCATCACGTCCAAGGTCGATGCGTAAACTCGATGAAGGAGTTGCGCCCGATCGCGGGCGACTTGCACGGTGACGGGGTCAGAGGCGGTCGTCTCAGTGGGGGCCTCGCCGGCGGCCCACGCGGCGCACAACGTTGTGACGATCAGGATCGTCGTCGGAACGATGGGGCAACTTGCAACTCTCACGGCAGGACTCCCAACGCGTTATCGCGAATAATTTCAGACGGGGTAAACGCCCCCACTTCGAGGACACAGCAAGCACTCTTATTTCGGCAGCAGCAGGGTAACCAGGAGCGACGAGTTCTCGATTCCCTTCACGGCATGGGGCTCGTTCGCGGCCAAGTAGATGAGCTGCCCGGGAAGAAGTGCTTGTGACTTTCCCGCGATGCTAAAGTCGGCGTGCCCTTCCAGGCATTGCACGGTGATCTCGCCCGGCGCTTTGTGCGACGGAATCTCTTTGCCTACGGGAAGGATCAACCGGATCAGTTCCAGATCGGCGGTTTTGAGGAGGGTCGTCGTCTTGGAATTGCCCAAGGCAGCACCTAGCGGTAAATGAATGACTTCACCCGCTTTCGCGTGTTGGATCGACATGATTACGTCTTCTTGAAAGAGTGTCCGGTTTTCAGACCGGCGACGAACAGCACCAGCGCCACGGCACCGAGGAAAAAGATGGTGTCGCCGGGAACTCGCATCCACCGGAGGTTTTGCATCAGCGGCGTCTGCATGAACTCGCTGCTGCGAGCATACCAGTAGCCGTGGTCCACGGAGGCCCACGTTTGCATCAGGCCAACCGGTAGCAGACTCAGCACGCACATTGCCATCAGCCCGCCGTTGAGCGACCAAAACGAAAACCGGAGCAGTCCGTCTTTCCATTGCACGCCGGGAATCAGAACTCGTAGACAGAGCAACATCAGACCGATGCCGAGCATTCCGTAGACGCCGAAGAGTGCGGCATGTCCGTGCAACGGCGTCGTGTTGAGGCCCTGCATGTAGTAGAGAGCAATCGGCGGGTTAATCATGAAGCCGAACAGCCCGGCCCCGACCATGTTCCAGAAGGCCACGGCGACGAAGAAATAGATCGGCCACTTGTACCGCTGCACCCACGGCGAGGTTCTGGACCTTCGCAAGTCGTCCATCGCATCGAACCCAACGAGAACTAAGGGGACCACTTCCAATGCACTGAACACCGATCCCCACGCCAAGGCTACGGGCGGCGTACCAGAGAAGTACAAGTGATGGCACGTACCGATGATGCCGCCCGACAGGAAAATCGTGGCCGACAACAGAGCCGCCGCAGCAGCGATCCCCGGTCGAATCAAATTCAATCGCATGAAGATGAAGGCAATGACCGTGGTGGCGAAGACCTCAAAGAATCCTTCGACCCACAGGTGAACGACCCACCACCGCCAGTATTCGACCATCGACAAATGCGTATGTTGACCCCAAGTCAACCCCGCACCGTAAAACAGGGCGATGGCACCCGTCGAGACGGCCAGCAACGCCACCAGTTGCTTCTGTTCGCCTTCTTTTCGCAACGCAGGCCGGAGAACTCGAATCATCAAGAACAGCCAGAGCAGTAAGCCGACGAACAGGGCGATCTGCCACGCTCGTCCCAAGTCCACGTACTCATAGCCTTGATGACCGAAGTAGAACGACACCAAGTCGGTCATTTTGTTGTGGATGCTCAGCCACTCGCCGGTTAGCGATCCGACCACAACCAGCAGCAGAGCCAGAAACAAAACATTGACGCCCAGGCGTTGGCCCTTCGGTTCCTGTTCACTCACCAGCGGGCCGATGAACAAACCCGCCGCCAACCAAGCGGTGGCGATCCAGAATAGGCCCAACTGAATGTGCCACGTCCGAGCTACGCTGTACGGCAGCCATTTGGAAAGCGGGAATCCATAAAAGCCGTCCCCTTCGACGCCGTAGTGGGCCACGATCACGCCCAAGAGCATCTGTACGAGGATCAAGGCTGAAACGACCCAGAAGTATTTGACGGTGGCTCGTTGCGAAGGAGTCGCCGTCCAGGTGCCGAGCGGATCGGTCGCCGGTGCAACTCGTTCTTCTTCGGCATCTCGGCGAGACGCATACCACCACGCCATCGCTGAGATTCCGGCCAGGAGCATGATGATGCTTACGCCGGTCCAAACGACCGCTTCCCCCGTGGGCCGATTGGCAACCAACGGCTCATACGGCCAGTTGTTCGTATAACTAATGTGATCGTTCGGGCGATTGGTCGAGGCGGCCCACGAAGTCCAAAAGAAAAACGCCGCCAGCCGATGCAGACGATCCTTGTCCGTCACGGCATCGGCTGGAATGGCATAGTCGGTCTTGCCGTTGGCGAACACGTCCGAGTAATGGACGAGATTCGACTCAAAGGCGTCGGCACGAACGGGGGCGACCGTGACCGTTTGTGTCGCCGGGTCATAAGTGTTGGCCCGAAGGAGCGTTGCCAAACGCCCGCTCAACTGCGACTGCTTCTCGTTGTCGAGTTTCTCGAACTCGGTGTCGTAGTCGCTCTTGGCCCAGCGGTCGAGAATAAAGACGGCTTCCCGATGGAGCCAATCCGCCGTCCAATCGGGAGCGACGTAGCTACCGTGTCCCCAGACCGAGCCGACCTCCATCCCGCCAAGCGACTGCCAGACGTTCTGCCCCGCAGAAATCTCACCGGCGTCGATAAGCACCTTGCCTTCGCTTGTGACCACTTTGTCCACCAGCGGCGGCATCTCTTCGTGAATTCGAGTACCGATCAAACCGAGAACAGAGAAGGACACGAACAGAACGCCTGCAAAAACAATCCAGAGTTTTTTCATGGTCTTCCTGCTCGTTCTATTCACGTTGAATTGAGATCGCTCTTATTGACCACGGGTGATCTACGCCGGGTGATTGACTTCGATGGCAGTACGGATCACATCTGGTTCCGCAGTTCTTTTCTGCCTCATTCAATGGGCAAGGTGTAACTGATCGCTCCGATGGCCGCTCCCTTTTTGGCGTCGGCGTAGTGCGGGT
>CAMCTH010000347.1 GCA_945877965.1 Planctomicrobium piriforme
GACCTCCATCCGAGCCGCGCACGTCAGTAAGCGGTTCTGCTTTTGCATGTATCGAAGAAAAGCGCCGGGCCAGCCCGGCGGCTAAACCCCCCCTCATCCGCCTGCTGCGCAGGCATCTTCTCCCCGGCGGGGAGAAGGCAATCAACACAGCTCCCTCGAGGGGAGAAGGGTTTGCATTTCGCGACGACGCCTTATCAACGTCACGCAACTCAGGGAGAACGTCATGCACAAGATGTTCGCGCCAATCGTGATTTTCTGGCTCTCGCTGCTGGGACTCATTTTCGCATCATTTAGCTTAATGGACGTGCAGCACAACATATTTCTGCACAGCATTCTGTCGGGCGATCCACCAGACACGATTCCCTATTCGGTTTTCTCGGAGGTCTTAGAGAAAGTGAGCCACGGAACGCGCGGAGCTTTCTACATACTCGCCGTCGTCTTCCTACTTCAATTCATTTCAGTCATTTGGCTGACGCTGGTCTTCAAGCAAGAGAACGGCAAATCCAATTAGGCAAGCCCCGGTGTATGGCTTGTCTCAACTCCTTCCCCTCCGCGTCTTTGCGCCTTTGCGTGCGCTTCTTCCGGGCGTCGCTTTTACTCCAGCGTCGGTCGGGTAGAATTCAGCTTCCGCCCTCCCTTCTGCTCGACGGATCGCCCTCGGCGCATTCTGCTCGTCTCGGCTCGTTAAGGAGTTCGCATGAGTCGCTCGTTCGTCCACTTGCATTGCCATAGTCATTACAGCTTGCTCGACGGCGCGAGTCCGATCGAAGGGCTGATCGACAAGGCCAAGAAGTCGGGCATGAACGCGATGGCGATCACCGATCACGGCAACCTTTACGGCGCGCTCGAGTTCTATCAGAAGGCGAAGGCGGCGGGGATCAACCCGATCATCGGCTACGAGGCGTACATCGCCCCCGGCAGTCGCTTCGTCAAAGAGGCGCCGTCGGCCGATCAAGAGGCGAGCTATCACCTGACGTTGCTCGCCAAGAATCGGACCGGCTTCAAGAACCTCATCAAGCTCTCGTCGCGGGCTTACTTGGAAGGGTTCTATCGCAAGCCGCGGATCGACAAGGAGCTGCTCAAAGACCACAGCGAAGGGATCATCTGCCTGTCGGGCTGCGTCTCGGGGGAGTTGAGCAAGCAGCTACTCAAGAGCGGCGGCGGCGAGCCCGACTGGGAAGCGGCGATGAAGACCGCCTCGTGGTTTCATGAGATCTTCGGCGAGCGGTACTTCCTCGAAATCCAAAACAACGGCGTCGACGTGCAGCGTTGGGCGTTGGAAGGGACGGTCGAAGTCGCCAAGCGGATGGGCCTGCCGCTGGTCGCTACGAGCGACGCGCACTATGTGAACCGCGACGATGCCGAAGCGCAAGACGTGCTCCTCTGCATCAACATGGGGAAGTTCCGCACCGACACGAAGCGGATGAAGATGGAGGGGAGCGAGTTCTATGTGCGAACGCCGGACGAAATGTACGCGGCGTTCCCGGGACTCGAAGACGCCGTCGGCCGGAGCCAAGAGATCGCCGACACGGTCGACATCAACCTGGAACTCGGCAAACGATTCTTCCCGACGTTACCGATCCCGCCGGAAAAGACGGCCCCCGACTATCTGCGCGAATTGGTGCTCGCAGGCTTACACGAGCGTTATGAAGATGTGCCCGAGATGTGGGAAGAGGGTCCCAACGGACGAGTGCTCGCCAAGGTCGTCATGGACCGGGTCGAGCGCGAATTGTCGTGCATCAATAAGCTCGGCTTTGCGAACTATTTCCTCGTCGTGTGGGATTTCGTCCGCTACTCGGTCGAGAATGACATTCCGTGCTCGGCCCGCGGTTCAGGCGTCGGCGCGATCGTCGCCTATGCGTTGAAGCTGAGCCACGTCTGTCCGCTGAAGTACGACTTGCTGTTCGAGCGATTCCTCGACGAGAGTCGTAAGGAAGCGCCCGATATCGACATCGACTTCTGCAAGGATCGTCGCGTCGACGTCATCAACTACGTCAAAGAAAAGTACGGCGCGGCAAACGTCGCGCAGATCGGCACGTTCGGCACATTGGCGGCCCGCGCGGCCATTCGCGACGTCGGCCGCGCACTCGGCTGGCCGATTCCAAAGGTCGACGATTTGGTGTCGAAGGTCCCGGAAGAGCTCGGCATCTCGCTCGACGAAGCGCTCGAAAAGAGCAACGACCTCAAGAAGCAGTACGACGCCGACCACGAGACGCGGCAACTCTATGACTTTGCCCGGAAGATCGAAGGCCTGGCGCGGAACGTCGGCACGCACGCCGCGGCGGTCGTGATCGCCGACTCGCCGCTGATCGAGTATGTGCCGCTGCAGCATGTGCAGGGGAAAGAAGAAGTCATCACCCAGTGGGCGATGGGGGACGTCGAGAAGGCCGGCCTGCTGAAGATGGACTTCCTCGGCCTGCGCAACTTGACGGTCCTCGCCAAGACGATCGAGCTAATCAAGCAGTCGACCGGTAAGAAGGTCGATCCGTACAAGTTCCCGCTCGACGACGAAGCGACCTACGCCCTGCTGCGACGCGGCGAGACGAAGGGGGTATTTCAACTCGAAAGCGGCGGCATTCGCGACCTGTTGCAGCGGATGAAGCCCGACCATTTCCGCGACATCATCGCCACGAACGCCCTCTATCGACCGGGTCCGCTCGAAGGGGGCATGGTCGACGAATACATCCAGGTGAAGCTCGGTCGCAAGCAGGCCGAGTACTTGCACCCCGTGATGAAAGAGGTGCTCGAAGAGACGCACGGCGTGATGGTGTACCAAGAGCAGGTCATGCGGATCTTGAATCGTTTGGGGAACATCGAGTTGCCCAATGCATACACCTGCATTAAGGCGATCAGCAAGAAGAAGCTGGAGATGATCGCCAAGTACAAGAACGAGTTCGTCGCGGGAAGCGTCGAGAAGGGGCTGACCGCGGCGCAGGCGACGAACTTGTTCGAGATGATCGAAAAGTTCGCCGGCTACGGCTTCAACAAGAGCCACTCGACCGCCTACGCGCTTATCGCTTACATGACGGCGTACTTGAAGGCGCATTACCCGGTCGAGTTCATGGCCGCGCTGCTGTGCGGAGACATCGAGGGCCGAAACTTCAAGAAGAAGGACTCGCTCGTCGAGCACTTGGAAGATTGTCGTCGGATGAACATCACGGTCATCCCGCCGAACGTGAACCTCTGCACGGCCGAGTTTGCCGTGACCGAGGGGAAGATCTGTTTCGGTCTCGCGGCGATTCGCGGTTGCGGCGGCGCGGCCTCGACCGCCCTCGCGGAAGAACGTGCCAAGAACGGTCCGTATCGCGACCTGTTCGACTTCTGCGGCCGGCTCGACTCGTCGACCGTCAACCGCACGGCGATCGAAGCGCTCATCAAGGCCGGCGCGTTCGACACTTGCGGCGGCTCGCGGGCGCAATGGACCGCCGTGGTCGACAAAGCCCTGCAAGGGGCCGCCTCGGTGTTGGCCGACAAGAAGAGCGGGCAGAAAGGTCTGTTCGACGAGGACGACGAAGCGGAAGCCGCCGCCGGGACCCCCGCGAAGTCGAGTCTGCCGATCGTCCCCGAGTGGGAAGAGCGGCAAGTGATGGCGGCCGAGAAGGAAGTGCTCGGCTTCTATCTGTCGAGCCACCCGCTGGCCGAGCATCAAGCGAAGTTCGATCTCTTCTGCTCGCACAACACCGTGACGGCCGCGGCGCTGGCCAACCGGACCGAGTGCATCCTCGGCGGGATGATCGCCTCGATCAAGTTCTCGCACACCAAGAACCCCAAGCCCGGCCAGGTCGACACGAAGTACGCCATGTGGGACTTCGAAGATATGTCGGGCATCATGCGCTGCATTCTTTGGCCGAGCGATTTCGCCAAGCACGGACACCACGTCGAGGCCGACAAGATCATCGCCCTCCGCGGCGTGATCGACAAACGTCCCGGCAGCGAAGACGCGAACTTCATCGTCAACGAACTGATCCCGCTCGAAAGCTTGGAGGCGCGGTATACTAAGGGGATCGTCGTTCGCCTGGACGAAGACAAGCACGGCCCCGCGGGACTCGAGGCTCTGTACGAGATCCTCCGCGGCTATCCCGGCAACTGCGACGTCCAACTGGAGTTGATGCTATCCGATCGGACGCGAGTCGTGCTCGGCTGCGGCGACGGGGTGCGGGTCGCCTTCGGGTCGGAGTTGCGGCAGCGGATCATCGACTATCTCGGCGACGGCAGCTTCCGCGTCCAGAAAGCGGAGTTCAAACCGACGCCTCCGCCGCAACGCGGTCCTCGCGGCAATGGTTACGCCAAACAGGGTGCCGGAGCCTAAGACGGGTCAAGCGACGGCGCTTAGGTGATGCCGAAAACCGGCAGCGGCGGGTTCACGGCCGGGCCGACGACCGTTTCGTACAGTCGCACAGCGCGGACGATCGTCTCGAATAGTCGGGCTTTGTCGATCGGCTTCGTCGCAAAGTCGTCGCAGCCCGCGGAGAGGCACTTTTCGCGATCGCCCGTCATGGCGTTGGCCGTCAGCGCCACGATCGGCCGACGGTATCCGAGCGAGCGGAGCATCGTCGTCGCCTCGTAGCCGTCCATGATCGGCATCTGCATGTCCATCAGCACGACGTCGAACGGCCGATCCGCAGACAAGGCTGCCAGGGCCGTTTCAACCGCCGCCTTACCGTTCTCGACGAACGCGACCTCGGCCCCGGCCTTCTGCAACAGGAACGCGATCAGGCGGCGATTGTCGGGACCGTCTTCGGCCAGAAGGACGCGTCGGCCCGGCAGATGATCCGATTCGCGCCGCGTCGGATGGACCTGCGGCGGCTCGGCGACCTGCTCGCGGCGTTGGCAATGCCGCATCGGCACCCCTTCGAGCGTGCCGACTTCGACCCAAAACGAAAAGATGCTCCCTTTGTCCGGCTCGCTGGTCAGCGTGATGCCGCCGCCGAGCATCTCGGCCAGGCGCTTGCAAATCGCCAGCCCCAAGCCGCTGCCGCCGTACTTCCGCGTCGTCGACGTATCGCCTTGCGAGAAGGGCTGGAACAGCTTGATCGCCTCTCGTTCCGAAACGCCCACTCCCGTATCGATCACCTCAAAGCCGACCCGCGGGGTCGGCTCGGGCAGGAACGACGTCCGAATGCGGACCGAGCCTCGTTCGGTGAATTTGATCGCGTTGCCGACCAGGTTCATCAAGATTTGCCGCAGCCGCGTGGGGTCGGTCTCAATTTGAGCCGGAATCGGAAACCGATACTCCTTCAGGAGTTTCAGCCCCTTGGCGACCGCACGAACCCGCATCAGCGAGGCGACGTCTTCGACGATCTGGAACGGCGAGCAGGCGATCTTTTCAACCGTCATCTTGCCCGACTCGATCTTCGAGACGTCGAGAATGTCGTTGATGATGCCGAGCAGATGCTCGCCGTTGCGTTGGATGGTTTCAATGGCCGACCGGCGCTGCGGCGGGGCCCGTTCGCACGGCGATTGCGCGATGTTAGTGATTCTGGCATAACTGGGCAACGGCGATGGGACGTTTTGCAGCGGCGGTGAGTCGGGCGGTCGCATCGCGTTCGAGCCCGGGAGTTTTCATGCTTGGTCGCACCGTGGCCATTTCGAATTCAGT
>CAMCTH010000348.1 GCA_945877965.1 Planctomicrobium piriforme
AATCGTCGGCTCTCAACAAGCTGAATCTGACGCCGATGATCGACATCGTGTTTCAGCTCCTCATCTTCTTCTTGGTCGCCACCAAGTTCGAAGAGGAAGAGCGCGATCTCGACCTGCAATTGCCGCAGGCCAGCGAGGCCATGGCGCGGATTGCGAAGCCGAAAGAACTGTTCGTGAACGTCAATCACGAAGGCAAAATCTTCGTCGGCGGGCGACAACTGACCGACGCCGAACTGCTCATCACGCTCCGCCAAGCTCAGGCCAACAACCCGGGCCGGCAGACCGTCATCATTCGCGGCGACGAACGGACCGCCTGGAAACGGGCCGTCGACGTCATGAACCAATGCTCGAAGGCCGGCATCCGCGACTGCCGCGTCACGGCCGCACCGCCGGGCGGACTGTAACGTAAGCCGACGATAAACCAAGTTGCCGACCGCGACGGCGAGCCACCCCTCACCCGGCTCGCACGCTCGCTGTTTTCTTCCGACAGGAAGAGTGCCGAGGTGAGGGGGAAGCAACCCGTCATGGCCGACAAGAAACAAGTCGTTCGCAAAGTCAGCCCGGCCCCGCTCGCCGATTTCGACGAGCAACTCTGGCCGGTCTCGCTGTTGCTGCTCATCTCGGCCGGCTGCCTGGCCGGTTACGTCTGGCTAACGAGCGACTTCGACACGCCCGACCTGCTGAAGAACGGCTGGTTCCATCTCGGCGTGCTCGGTGCCCTGGCGTTGACTCTGATCGTCGGCATCGCCATGCTCCGCGGCAGTTCGCAACGCCGCCTTCAGTTGGGCGTGTTCCTCAGCCTGGCGTTTCACGTCGGCCTGCTGTTCGTCACGCAACGGGTTTACTTGTCGCTGGCGGCCCGCCCCGTGCCGCCGCAAGGGACGCTCGAAGACGAAACCGTCGTCACGATCCCCGACTACTTGCCCGTGCAGCAAGACAGCAGCAAATCGCCCGACGCACTCACACGCCCCGCCGAGACGGAAATTCGCAACGAGCCGAAGACCGAAGTCACGCCG
Source organism: Planctomicrobium piriforme (assembly GCA_945877965.1). Lineage (GTDB taxonomy): Bacteria > Planctomycetota > Planctomycetia > Pirellulales > PNKZ01 > CAMCTH01. The sequence goes on from CAMCTH010000348.1 coordinate 1,017, forward strand.
CAGCTGCCGACGCCGGTCGACGCGACGAAGGACTCAGTGCAAGAGCCCGAGCCGCAACGCGAGCCGACCCCGGCCCCGCTTGAACTCGCCAAGGTCGAACTGACCGCGCCGCGCCGCAACGAGGTCCTGTCGGGCGCGCAGCTCAGCCGCAAAGACATGTCCGACAAGCTGCCGACGGAAGAGGTCCCCGATCGCCAGATCAATCGCGCCTCGCAGCCGAACTTGGCGATGAACTCGCCGACCGTCGAAGCCGATCGCCAGACCGAGAACGACGCGCCGACGCGTCGCCCCAACGCCGACGCCGTCCGCCCGCTCGATCGCCCGAAGCCCGACCTCGCCCCGTTCGCGCCGCTTCGTCGTCCGCAAGAAGAACAAACGGCCGCGCTGAACTTAAAGGCGATGCTCAATCGACCGACGTCGGACGCGAACATTCAAGCGCTGGAAACTCCCGCCGCGGGGAGCGCTCCGCCGTCGGCGACGAACGACGCCCCCGCCGCGCCCTCCCCCAGCGCCGTCGCCATGAACGACGTCCGTCAAACGACGCAAGCCGCACCGGCAGGAAGTCCGTCGCAAGTCACGGCTCCGCAAGTTTCGTTCACGCCGAACGTCGCGACCGTCGCCGACCCACAGCGCGCCGAGACGACCGACGCCAGCCCCTCGGCCGTCGCATCGCTCACGCCGCGGCAACCGTCGCGAATCGCGTCGGGCACGGCCGGTGCGGGAGTCGAAGCCGTTCCGTTCGAAGCCCCGAGCACCGCCGCCGTCACCGACTCCGCCTCCTCCGGCGGCGCAACCCTCGAACCGACGACGACGGCCCTCCGTCGCGGCAACCAAGGCTCGCCGCAAGAATCGATTCAAGCCGGCAACAATCTGCCGTCTCCCGTCGGTGCCGGAACTGGCGCGTCGATCGGCGGCACGACGCTCGGCCCGCGCCGCGACGTAACGCAAGGGGACGCCGGAGCCGGAGTCGCCGCGGCCGCTTCCGGCGTCGGTCGACCGGGCCGCACTCGTGCCGCCGGCCCCGCGGCCGCGCCGCTTGCATCGATCCCGAGCGCCGCCGTTGCCGGAGTTCCCGGTGCCGCCAACGTCCCGGGCAATTCCTCCGCGGGTTCCGCCGCCTCGCTGCAACCGTCGGCCTCGGCCGCAGGAATCGTTCGCGGCGCGATGAACTCCGCCGGCGGCGTCGTCGGCCCGTCACGCCCTCAAACCGGTTCCGCCGGTACGGGTCTCGCCGGCAGCAGCGGCACTGCGACCGGCTCGGCCGGCGGACTCGGCGGCGCGACCGCCTCGGTCTCGCGCAGTGAAATCGGCAGCGCGGCCGGCAGCGCGACGGCCGTCGGTCGCAGCACTCTCGCCAAGCGCAGTCCCGGCGATGCTTCCGTCGCACTCCCCGGCACGGGTGCCATCTCCGTCCCCACGACTTCTCCCGCCGCCGACTCGACGACGCGCGGCGACGGCGCAAACGCTCCGTCGGTCGCCGCCGGCGCCGTCGGCATTCGTCGCGAAGCGGCCGGCCTGCCGGTGCTCGTCAGCGCCCCGGAAGGCCCCGGCGGTTTGACGGCCCGCGTCTCGACCGACGTCGGCATCCCGAGTCGTCGTGCTCGGCCCGAGAGCGAAGTCGCGCATTTGGAAATGAACCGGCTCATCCCCGAGCGAATCGGCGGCAAGAAAATCGGCGGCGGACAAGTGCGCGACACGGCCGTCGTCGGCTTGAAACAACGCGATCCAACGGCCCGCGGCGAAGTGGCCCGCGCCATGGGAGGGAGCGAAGCAACCGAGCAAGCGGTCGAACGCGGACTCGACTTCTTGGCCCGCCATCAATCACCCGACGGCAGCTGGGAACTGCACAACTTCGGCCAAGGCCGACCCGAGTATGCGAACGCGGGCCTCGCCGAGTTCCAATCGAACACCGCCGGCACCGGCTTGTCGCTGCTCGCGTTTCTCGGCGCAGGCTACACGCACAACGACGGCAAGTACGCTCCGGTCGTCGAAAAGGGACTCGGCTATCTGTTGAAAAACCAAAAGCCCGACGGCGACTTGTGGATTCCGCCGCCGAACGCCGCCGAGTCGAACACTTGGTTGTACAGTCACGGCATCGCCGCGATCGCGCTCTGCGAAGCGTACGGTATGACGCGCGACGATGCCTTGCTCAAAGGCCCGGCGCAACAGGCGATCAATTTCATCGTTAACGCACAGAGCCAAGAGTACGGCGGCTGGCGCTATCGGCCGCGACTCGGCAGCGACACCTCCGTCTCGGGCTGGCAGTTGATGGCGCTGAAGAGCGCCGAACGGGTCGGCCTGTCGGTCCCGCCGCAGTGCTATCCGCTCGTCACCAAATGGCTCGACTTCGCGCAAGGCGTGAACGGCGATCCGACCCGCTACGCTTACATGCCGCAATCGGATCAAGATCATCAGCGCGTCGTCAGTCGCGTGATGACGGCCGAGGCGTTGTTGATGCGGCAGTATCTCGGCTGGAACCGCAATCATCCGAACCTGACCGGCGGGGCCGACTACCTGCTGACGCAACTGCCAGCCGTCGGCACGATCTCGTCCCCCGATCGCGATTCGTACTACTGGTACTACGCCACGCAGGTAATGTTCCACATGAAGGGGGAACATTGGACGCGGTGGAACGAAAAGCTGCGGCCGATCCTCGTCGACAGTCAAACCGTCGAAGGCCCGCTCGGCGGCAGTTGGGACCCGGGGGGCGAAGTCCCCGATCGTTGGAGCGGCGCCGGCGGCCGCGTCTATGTGACCGCAATGCACTTGCTCATGCTTGAAGTCTACTACCGCTATCTGCCGCTGTATCAGAATTTGGAAGAGTAAATCAGAAGTCAGAAATCAAAAGTCAGAATCAGACAACGAAAGAAGCCGGAGTGCGACTAGCGCACCCGGCTTCTTACTTTTGACTTCTGATTTCTAACTTCTGACTTTTCTTACCAGCCCATCACCATGTTCGATTCAATAATCTTCCGCGAGCGTTCCAGGTCGGTGCCCGTCTCGTGCATGTAGAGACGAATGGCATGGACCTTGTCGCCGTGAGCCTTATGCAGGCAGTCGCGGGCGGTGTGGCAGAGGTCGGAAGTGCTGGCGATGCCGAGCGCTCCCTTGGAAATGACCCACGTGTCGCGCGGACGCTTGGTGATCCGCACCGGCTTCTCGTTCGGGTAACAATCATGCACCACCGCAGCAGCGGCATCCTGATCGTTGGCCCAAGTGATGATGATGTGCGAGTCCGTCTCGATCTCGAAGAGCGGCATTGGTCCGTCCCTCCTTCCATTTCACATGGGATTAAACAGGCTTTACCCGCGATTGATCGTACGACTCGCCGGAGCGTTCGTCAACGACTTGCACGGCGAGAAACATGCCGTTGCCCGCGATTTTAGCCGCTTTGAATCCACCTCGAACGCCGTCGCCGAACGGTTGATTGACAGCCGCACATGCCGACCCGATCATGTTCGCCTTAGTCGTTCGTTCCGACTCTTTTCTTTTGCGAGATCCCGACGATGAGTTGCCCGCTGTTTGACCTGACCGGACGCAAGGCCTTGGTGACCGGCGGCAGCCGCGGCTTGGGCAAAGCAATGGCGCGCGGCTTCGCCGAAGCCGGCGCCGACGTCTTCATCAGCAGTCGCAACGCCGACGAACTCCACGCCGCAGCCGACGAGATTCGCGCCGGCCTCAAAGTCCGCGTCGAGTTCGCGACGGCCGACATGACCGATCGCGCCGCCGTCGCGCAGCTGGCGGCCGAAGCGACCGCGCGACTCGGAGGCATCGACATCCTCGTCAACAACGCCGGCTCCAACAATCCGCAAGCGATCGACAAGATCGTCGACGCCGATTGGGATCGCCTCATCGAGTTGAACCTCAACAGCGTCATGGCGCTCACGCGGGCCGTCGCGCCGCAGATGAAGGAACGCCGCTGGGGTCGGATCATTCACATCTCGTCGATCATGGGCTTGGCCAGCAAGGACGAGCGGAACGCTTACTCGGCGACGAAGGCGGCGCTGATCGGCATGTGCAAAGCGACGGCGCAAGACCTCGGCGCATACGGCGTGACGTGCAACTGCATCGCGCCGGGACCGTTCCTCACCGATCTGCCGGGGAAGATGCTGACCGACGCCCAAAAGAAAACGTTCGCCGACCGAACGGCGCTCGGCCGTTGGGGCGACCCGCGTGAACTGGCCGGCCCCGCCCTGCTGCTCGCGTCCGACGCCGGCAGCTACATCACCGGCACGGTCCTGCTCGTCGACGGCGGCACGCTCTGTAAGACTTTCTAAATAGCGTCAACTGTGCACGCGAACGAGCGGATCCCCTTCATCGATGATCGCTGCTTCGGCGGCGGCCAACTCGGCGAGGCGATCGTCGACCTCGTTCGCCCGATCGAACAATCGCGCCAACTCGACATAAACCGCATGATGCCGCGCTTCGGACGCATACAAACTGCCGTAGAACTTCGCTAGTTCCGGGTCGCTGAGGCGATCGCGCAGCAGACTGAACCGCTCGCACGATCGCGCTTCGATCAGCGCCGCCACGAGCAGCCGATCGATCGCCCGTTGCGGCTCGTTCTTGCGGACCAGGTCGT
>CAMCTH010000349.1 GCA_945877965.1 Planctomicrobium piriforme
AAAAAGCGATCGCCGTCGCCGCGATGATGTAATGAACTTCGCCAAGCGACTGCTGCAAATCGCCGGTTGGTACGGACTGCTGGTCCTGACGCCGCAGTTCTTTTTGGAACGACAAGTCGCCGTCGAGAATCCGCCCGCGATCACGCATCCGGAATACTTCTACGGGTTCGTCGGCGTCGCCGTCGCGTGGCAGATCGCGTTCTTGCTCATGGCCCGCGATCCGGTCCGTTATCGCCCGTTGCTGCTCGCGGCAGTCGTCGAGAAGCTGAGCTTCGGCATCACGACGATTGCCCTGTTCGCAACCGACCGACTCGCCAAAAGCGTACTCGTCTTCGGCCTGATCGACTTCACACTCGGCGTGCTGTTCATCATCGCGTGGCGCAAGCTGAGGAACTTACCGAGTGCTTAGGTTGGCTCGGATGTTCTCCAGCACGTAGTCGTGCTCCGACGCAACTCCCCATTCTTCGAACGGTCGCCAGTACCAACGCGGATAGAGTCGCGAGGCGATCTGGCTGTGGCGAACGATCGTCGTGTTCTTGCCGTCGGGCTTCAACTCGTATCCGGCATCGACGAAGCTCAACCAGCGTCGGCCGGGCAACGTGCTTTCCATGACTTGAAACTTCATTTGCGCCGGTTCGTTCCAAATCGTGACCGTCTGTGCGATTCGTCCCTGATCGAAGTGGCAAGTTCGTGAAGCTCCGACGCGATCGGCTTCCAACTCGCATGAAAGCGGAGTCGGCAATCCGATGCGTAACAGGAAAGGCCGAGCACCGGAGAGGTTGTTGAGTTGAGCAATCGCCTTCCATGCTTGTTGCGGAGTGCCGGCGACGGAAATCTCCGTGGAGAACGTTTCCAAACGTTGCTCCATGCGATGCGGTTTCTCCAGTCGATCGGCGGCCGCGATAAATACCGGACACGAAATTAGCAGCATTAACGTGCGGCGACGATCGTCGCTCCTGCGCTGAGCGGAACGAGGTTGAAGCGCCAGCCCAAACCAAGTGCCGAAGGCCATGCCGATCAAGAGCAGCGGCAGTGCCATCAGGCAGCAGATATAGCCTTCGGAACCGCTGAGAATGAGCGTGAGCATGGCCGTGGAAAGCGACAGCAGCAGGGTCGTCAGCAAGCAGGATGAAACGGCATTTCGTCGATCCATGGTTCGACCGACGCAAACGCCGGCCGCAAAGGGAACCAGGATGAAGATCACGACTCCGTAATCGGTGTGATCGTCGATGCAGAGCAGATAGCCGCCGAGAAAGATCGCCGTGCCGACCAGCGTTCCCAAGCCGATGCTATACCAATACGAGGGTTGCGTCCGCGGCGGCGTGATTTCGCGGCGGTTTGAATCGGCGGACGCTTCCGAAGCAGGTTCGTCAGAAACCATGAATCACCTTGTCGGCAAGAGACGGTTGCGGTGGGACAGCGCAGTCAGGCTTGCCTTACCAACCGTCGACGAACCGATGGGATTAACACGATTTCTCAGATTCAACGATTTCCCTGGGTAAATGAAGGCAGATTGAGTTCCTTGGCGTCGTACCGAACTTCGATCACGCGATCCCGGAGTTCTCTTGGGAGATGCCTTCTCATCTCCGCGGAGTTCGTTGTGCGGCTGAGATCGTCGTCGCGCGTCACGTCGTTCAGCACGATCGCGGCGATCGGCGGGGCAGGGGAGTGCGCTTGGGCCGCTTTGACCGTCGCTAGGACGCCGTGGATGGTGCCGAGTCGATTGGCAGCGACGATCACGAGCGGGTAACCGAACTCTGACGCGAGCTGAATGTTGAGCAGGTCGCCGCCGAGCGGTGAGAACAGTCCGCCGGCTCCTTCGACGACGATCACGTCGCTTTGCGCCCGCCAATAGTCCAGTCCTTCGCGGAGCAAACGGGCGTCGAGTTCTTGCCCTTCGGCCCGGGCCGCCAAGTGCGGGGCCAGCGGGGCGGCAAACCGTTGCGGGCAGACTTGGTTCAACTCGCCGGGTCGGCTGGCTGCTTCCCAGAGCGCGACGGCATCGTCGCTGACGAGCGCGCCGTTCGCCGGATCGCGTCGGCATCCGCTGGCCGCCGGTTTGTAAACGCCGACTCGTTGGCCCGTCGCACGGAGCGCGCGGACGATCAGTGCGGCGACATACGTCTTGCCGACGTCCGTGTCGGTTCCGGTGACGAATAGTCCGGTGTTGGCGCAGTGGGGCGGCTTGTCATTCATGGGCGTCAGGGTAACATTTAGCGCTCGCTGTCGCGAGCCGCGCTCTCTGTTGCAAATGAGATAGATCGACGCATGAAACACGCGAACGAAGGCAAAGTGAACGTCGCTCTGGTGCAAATGAACTGCACGGCCGAAAAAGGTCCGAACGTCACGAAGGCGGTCGCGCGGATCGGCGATGCGGCCAAGGCCGGCGCGAACATCGTCTGTCTGCAGGAACTCTTCCCGGGACACTACCCGTGCCAGAGCGAAGACCATGCTCGGTTCGCCGAGGCCGAGCCGATTCCCGGACCGGCGTCGGAAGCGATCGCCGCGGCCGCGAAGCTGCACGGCGTCGTCGTGGTCGGGTCGTTCTTCGAGCGTCGCGCGCCGGGCTTGTATCACAACACGGCCGTCGTGTTCGATGCCGACGGCTCGACGGCCGGCGTCTATCGCAAGATGCACATCCCGGACGATCCGTACTTCTACGAGAAGTTTTATTTCACGCCCGGCGATCTCGGCTTTAAGGCGATCGACACGAAGTTCGGCCGCATCGGCGTGTGCGTCTGCTGGGACCAGTGGTATCCGGAAGCGGCGCGACTGACGGCCTTGGCCGGCGCGCGGATTCTCTTCTACCCGACGGCCATCGGCTGGCAGGCTCCCGAGAAAGCGCAGTACGGCGCGAGCCAACACAACGCTTGGGAGACGATGATGCGGTCGCACGCCATCGCCAACGGTCTGTTCGTGGCGGCGGTGAATCGCGTCGGCACCGAGGGCGTTTTGGAATTCTGGGGCGCATCGTTTTTGGCCGACCCTTACGGTAATCTGTTGCATCGGGCTAGCCACGACAAAGAAGAGACGCCGATCGTCGAGTGCGATCTCGGACTCATCGACGTCGCTCGGACGCACTGGCCGTTCTTCCGCGATCGCCGGATCGACGCTTACGGCGACATCACGAAACGATTTATTGATTAGGACCTCGAAGTTGCCGACGCATTCATCGACTCCGACGCCGGGTAGCCCGCATGCTCTCGGCTACCGCATGCCCGCCGAGTGGGAGCCGCATGCCGCGACATGGCTTTCGTGGCCGCGGAACAAGAACAGTTGGCCCGGGCACTTCGAACCGGTTCCCGGCATTTGGGCCGAGCTGACCGCGACGTTGGCGAAGAGCGAGCCAGTGCATATCTGCGCCGGCGGCGCCGAGATCATGGCCGAGGCGAAGCAACTCGTCGGACATATTCCGAACGTCACGCTGCACGACATTCCGACGAACGACGCCTGGATGCGCGATCATGGGCCGATGTTTCTCGTCGGCCCGAAGGGGAGCGAGCCGGTGCTGGTCGATTGGGGCTACAACGCCTGGGGCGGCAAGTATCCGCCGTTCGATCACGACGACGTCGTGCCGAAGCGAATCAATGAGAGCCTGAAGTTTCGCCGCTTCGAGCCGGGGATCATCCTCGAAGGGGGCGCGGTCGACTTCAACGGACTCGGCAGCGTGCTGACGACCGAGCAGTGCTTGCTCAATGAGAATCGCAATCCGCAGCTCGGCCGTGAGGACATGGAGCGGTACCTGCTCGACTACGCCGGGGCGCGGAATGTGATTTGGCTCGGCGACGGGATCGTCGGCGACGATACCGACGGGCACATCGATGAACTCGCGCGGTTCGTCGGCCCGCGGACGGTCGTGTGCGTCGTCGAGCAAGATCCGCAGGACGACAATTACGCGCCGTTGCAAGACAATCTGCGACGTTTGCAACTCGCCAAAGATGAACAAGGCCGACCGTTGGAAGTCGTGACGCTGCCGATGCCCGCCGCGATTTTCTGCGACGATCAGCGCTTGCCTGCGAGCTACTGCAATTTTTATATTGCGAACAAGGTGGTGGTCGCGGCGCAATTCGATTGCCCGGCCGACGCGGTCGTGCTGGAGACGTTGCAGCGCTTAATCCCGGATCGCCCGGTCGTCGGCCAGCGCGCCGTCGAACTCGTTTGGGGCCTCGGCGCGTTCCACTGCATTACGCAACAGCAGGCGAAGCAAGAGTAAGAAGACCGAAGAAGCGTCCGCAGATTTCACCGATTACGCAGATGAAAAACGGAATGATTTCAGATCCTTCTCATCTGTGAGATCTGCGTAATCTGCGGACGCTCTCCATCTCTAGGCTTCGAGAAATTCCTCGACCGCGTCGCGCATGATTTCGCGGTTCGGTTCGATGCCGGTCCAGGTTTTGAATGCGATCGCGCCTTGGTTGACCAGCATGCCGAGGCCGTCGAGCGTCGGGCAACCGCGAGCCTTGGCGGCTTTCAGGAACTGCGTTTCGGCCGGGTTGAAGACGACGTCGGCGACGACGCACGACGGCGGCACGGTGTTGAAATCGACCGGCACACGGCCGCTCGAGTCGTTGAGGCCAATCGACGTGCAGTTGATGAGCACATCGACGTCGGTCGGGGCCATGTAGTCTCCTTGCCAGGCGACGAACGACGTCGGCACGCCGGTTTTGTCGTGCACAAGTTTCGCCAGCGTCTCGCCTCGCTCTAGTGAGCGGTTAACGATCGTGAACTCGGCCGCTCCGGCGAGCGCGGTTTCGATCGCTACAGCCCTTGCCGCTCCGCCGGCGCCAAGCAGCACGATCTTCTTGCCGGTCGGATCGACGAGCGTTCGCAGCGATTCGACGAATCCTTTGCCGTCGGTGTTCTCGCCGATCAACTCTGCGCCTTCGCGAATCAGACAGTTGACCGCGCCCATCATGTCGGCGGCGTGCGTCAGGCGATCGAGCAACGGAATGACGGCGACCTTGTGCGGGATCGTCAGGTTGCCGCCGCGAAAGCCCATCGCGCGTAGTCCGCGAACGGCGTCGGCCAGCGACTCGGGCGGAACTTCGAGCGAGAGATATCGCCAGTCGAGTCCGGCATCGGCGAACGCCTTTTCCATCATGAACTGCGTCGGATTGCCGGCGACCGGCTGACCGAAGCAACAAACGATCTGCGGGATATCATCCGTGGAGTCGAACGGCACGAGCAACACCTGGGGCAAACGGCGGGTCGAAGCAGGGGCATCATCTTCCCGCATCGCCGGAGCGACTGCAAGCAGTCATGCTTCCGGTAACCGGCGGCCAAACGAGAGAGTGGTTGGGATTAAAAGTATCCGCCGCCCAGAGACTTGGCCGGCGTCGCCGGTTTCTCGTTCGTCGTTTTGGTTGAGGGGGCTTTTGCCGGCTCAGGGTCGAAGTTGAATTTGTCACCGACGATGGTATGTCCGATTATGCTCGGCGCTCCGGCCGGAGGCGGCAACGGTTGTTGCGCTTGGGCGTCGTAGATCGGTTGCAGCCGAGCGGCCCGGAGCGACTTCAGCAGGCCTTCGATTTCTTCGTGCCCGCGTAAGTCGTGCACGATAACGAGAGCCAGGACTCC
>CAMCTH010000350.1 GCA_945877965.1 Planctomicrobium piriforme
ACGGCAGCAGGCCGACGACCAGCAACACGACGCCGACGATGACGATCGGCATTCCCATGTTCTGCAAATCGGCGCGGCCCGAAACGCCGCCCCAAGCGGCCAGGAATCCGCCGCAGCTAAACGCCGTGACGGCCAAGCCCATGAAGCCCCACTGCATGAGCGAGGCGAAGATTTCGCGCGGCGTGTCCCAATGATCCTCGGGCCGAATCGTCGCCTCGTTCCACTCGTGCGGCGCGGACGACGGCGAGTGCGGCGGAGCTTGCGGTTCCGGATACGGCGCGGGAGCAAACGGTCCGCCGGGCTGCGACGGAGCGGCATAGCCGGTCGTGTATCCGGCGGCATGGCCCGTCGCGGCAAACGACTGCGTGTGCGGATGAGCGCCGAGCGAAGGCGATTGCGGATAGGGAGCACCGTACGATGTGGCGGTCGGCGGGTTCCACGGACCGTGCGGCGGCGGCATGTGCGCGGCGGCCGGAGCGTCGAATCGCAGACGCGACATCGCCGTCACGCGGTCGACGTGGCGAAGCTTTTCGTTCAACTCCCAGTTGGCGGCGTCCCAGCGCAACGTCGTCACGCGCGACGCTTCGGTTGCGGTCGGGCGAACCGGTTCGAACACCGGTTGCTCGTAAGGATCGGCAAACGACGGCGAGTCAGGCGCGGCGGCATCGTGCGGCACATAGGCCGACGACGAACCGTGCAACGACGGCGGCGCGGCATGCGACGCGTCGAACTTGTCAGTCAGTCCGGAGTCGGCGCGATACATATCCGTGCGCGGTAGATCGGTGCGTTCTAAGCTCGGGCGAGCGAGGCCCGAGCGATCGAGATCGGCGAGATCGAGTCCGGCATCGGAGAGCAGGACCGCCGAACAGCGCGGACAGGCGTAACGACCGTCGAGGCCGTCGACCAATCCCGGCACGTCTTGGCGGCAACTGCGGCACCACATCGGCGGCGGCTCGGCAGGTTCGCCGGCAGCACGGTGCCGGCAACGGCGACGGAGATACGCTTCCGTCGTCCGTCAAAGTATCGACCGCCGCGGCCGGCAAACTGTAACGGTTCCGCAAAGTTTACCGGAGCGTCATTGCCGGCTGAGGCACTCATCACCAAGGTGGAAGTAAGCTTCCGACGAAGACATCCGCAGATGTCGCAGATTACGCAGATGAAGAGAAGTTCACTTCGGTCCCGTCTCCCATCTGCGAAATCTGTGTAATCTGCGGATGCCTTTTTCTGAATCACTTCGCCGCGTATCGTCCTTCGCCGTTGATCCGGGCGAACACGTCGTTCAGTACCCAATGGAACACCGCCAGGTGAATGCTCTCGACCATTCCCATGTCGTCGAGTTCGACGTAGAGGCCGTCTTGCTGCATCGCCTTCAGCTTGCCGCCCGAGTAGCCGGTGAGGCCAAATGTTTTCAGACCGTGACGGTTCGCCCAATCGACGGCCGCCAGAACGTTCGGGCTGTTGCCCGACCCGCTGATCGCAATCAGCACGTCGCCGGCCGAGCCGTAGTTCATCAACTGCTGCACGAAGATCTGGTCGTAGCCGACGTCGTTCCCCACGGCCAGCAACCAGCCGAGGTTGTCGGTCAGGCTGAGCACCTTCAAACGCTTCTTCGACTCGTCCTTCAGATCGCTCTCGCGGAGCGAACTCTTCCCCAGGTCCTCGGCCATGTGCGAGGCGTTACAGGCCGAGCCGCCGTTGCCGATGATGTAGACGAATTTCCCTTGCTCCCAGGCCACGTAAATCAGATCGGCCCAGCGCCGTAGCGCCGCCTGATCGAGGCGTTCGATCTCTTGATTCAACCGGGCAAGATACGGGGCGACTTCGAGCTTGGCACCGAGCATGGATAGAAAGTTCGGGGTTCAGGGTTGAGGGTTCGGGGTTGAAGGCGAAGCGTCCGCGCGGCGAACGGTTAGCCGCGATTCGCAGGGGAGCGAGCATTCACCGGCGAAAAACTATTCTATCGCGAACTCGCCCCGTTCCGAAAGCCGACTGCTCTTTCGCACCCGGCGGGAACATGCGACAAAAGGCGGCGTGAAAACCGCCCCGCTAGCAGCCGCGCCGTCGCCGGGTCCGCATCCGCGGGTTGCCGTGGCGTTGCTGCTGCTCATCAACCTGATGAACTACGTCGACCGGCAGGTGCTGGCCGCCGTCGAAGTCAAAATCGGCGAAGAATTCGCGACGGCCGGCCAACCGGTCAGCGACGCCAAGATGGGGCTGCTATCGACCGCCTTTCTGCTGTCGTACATGTTCGCTTCGCCGCTGTTCGGTTGGTTCGCCGATCGGACGTCGCGGTGGAAGATCGTCGCCGTCGGCGTCTTCGTCTGGAGCCTGGCTTCCGGCGCATCCGGACTGGCCGAGTTCTATCTCGCGCTACTGCTCACGCGCGTGTTCGTCGGCATCGGCGAAGCGGCCTACGGCCCGACCGCCCCGACGATCATCGCCGATTTGTATCCCGTCGAACGGCGCGGCAGCGTGCTCGCGTGGTTCTACATGGCGATCCCCGTCGGCAGCGCGCTCGGCTACGTCTGGGGCGGACACCTGGCCGACATGGAAGGTTGGGGCTGGCGGTGGGCGTTCTATCTCTCGGCCCCGCCGGGGATCCTGCTCGCGCTCTGGGCCCTGTTCATGCGCGAGCCGCAACGGGGCGCGAATGCCGACGGCACGCCGCTCCGCGCCGCCACGTTTGCCGATCTCAAGATTCTGCTGCAGACGCCGTCGTACGTTTACAACACGCTCGGCATGACGGCGATGACGTTCGCGCTCGGCGGCCTCGCCTTTTGGATGCCGCGGTATATCGTCGCCTTCCGCGGGCAAGGAACGCTGGCCGACGTCGGCACGACGTTCGGCGGCATCACGGTCGTCTCGGGTCTCACCGCCACGCTGGCCGGCGGTTTCTTGGGGGACAAGCTCCGCGCGCGATGGAGCGGTTCGTACTTCTTGGTCTCCGGCATCGGCATGCTCATCGGCCTGCCGTTGTTCTTGGGCTTCCTCGTCGCGCCATTCCCGTTCGCGTGGGTGCTGCTGTTCGCGGCCGAGTTCTGCCTCTTCTTCAACACCGGGCCGAGCAACACGATTCTGGCCAACGTCACGCACCCGGCCATCCGCGCCAGTGCATTCGCGGTGAACATTCTGATCATTCACGCGTTCGGTGATGCGATCTCGCCGTCGCTCATCGGCTGGATCACCGACGAGACCAAAACCGCTACGATGCCGGTCGGGAACATGAACCTCAGCTTCGGCGCCGGCGTCAGCGCCGCGATCTTTTTAAGCGGCGTCTTCTGGATGCTCGGCGCGAAGCACCTGGCTCGCGACACGGAACTCGCCCCGACGCGGCTGAATGCCTAACCGGCCGTCGCCCTACGCCGACCGGGTTTGGTCCCCTCTCCCCGATCCGCGGACCGCAACTCCTCACGACTCAAATTCGGGGAGAGGGATAGGGTGAGGGGTTACCCTTCGCACGCGATACTGATTGATGCGGGTCATTTGATTAGCCACATATCTCGTATGGCTCAATCATCCATGGCCCATAGCTCGCGGGCTTCGCTCATCGCCTTGTTCACAAACCCATGCAGACCAGCTAGCATCTCACCCGTACGAACGTCATCTGCAACTCGCTGACCACTCAAGGCGGTCAGAGTTTCGAGCAGATCCTCGGCCGCAACTGCCGCACCTTCAGAATCGAATTCAGCCCAACCACGCGCTTCATTCCACTCTCGCACAAACTCGGGAAGCGCACCGTACTCGCCACGTTCTATGGCCGTACCAACAAGTCGGCCAAGGGGTTCTGACAGACTACCCCGACCTGTTTCGAAGGCGAGCCGCCGACTGCCGTCTGAGTACCAGATACGAAAAACGCCGCTGCAGGCTGCGCCGCAGTAGCTGCATAGCTCCACGAAATTAGCGACGACCTCCAGTCGCTCAACCGTCATTGCTCCGATATCTCCCGCGTAAAAGCAGCTTTTACGCTGCACCCCTCACCCCTGCCCCTCTCCCCGCGTTGCGGGGCGAGGGGAGCCAAAGCCAAATAGGGAGTGCAGACGGCAACTTAGACGGCCGTCATGGGGAGCGGTTCGCGCGATTTACGTCCCCGGTTGCAACTGCACCAATTCTGGCCCGATGATGCTCGGCACCTGGCCGCCGTTTTCTTCGGCCATCGCGCGGATTTCTTCCGTGATTTTCATGCTGCAGTATTTCGGGCCGCACATGCTGCAGAAGTGGGCGCTCTTGAACGTCTCTTGCGGCAGCGTTTCGTCGTGCATCCGACGAGCGGTGTCCGGGTCGAGCGACAAGCGGAACTGTTCGTTCCAATCGAACGCAAAGCGAGCGCGGCTCAGGGCGTCGTCGCGGTCGCGGGCTCCCTTGCGGTGCCGGGCCAAGTCGGCGGCGTGGGCTGCGATCTTGTACGCGATCACACCCTGGCGGACGTCGTCCTTGTCGGGCAACCCAAGATGTTCCTTCGGCGTGACGTAGCAGAGCATGGCCGCCCCGCTCCAACCGGCGATCGCACCGCCGATGGCGCTGGTGATGTGATCGTAGCCCGGCGCGATGTCGGTCGTTAGCGGGCCGAGCACATAGAACGGGGCCCCCTTGCAGACTTCGATCTGCCGCTTCACGTTCATGTCGATCTGGTCCATCGGCACGTGGCCGGGCCCTTCGACCATTACCTGCGTGCCGCGATCCCAACCGCGTTGCGTTAGTTCGCCCAGCACGTCGAGTTCGGCAAACTGCGCGGCGTCGCTGGCGTCGGCGATGCTGCCGGGCCGCAGACCGTCGCCGAGGCTCCACGTCACGTCGTACTCACGCATGATATCGCACAAGTCGTCGAAGCATTCGTAGAGCGGATTCTGTTTGCGGTGGGTCATCATCCATTTGGCGATGAGCGAGCCGCCGCGGCTGACGATCCCCGTCACGCGGTTCATCGTCAGGTGCAAGTGTTCGTACAGCACGCCGGCATGGACCGTCATGTAGTCGACCCCCTGCTTGGCTTGGTGCTCGACCATGTCCAAGAAGTGCTGGGCCGTCATGTCTTCGATGTTGCCGCCGAGTTCTTCCAGCATCTGATAGATCGGCACCGTGCCGATGGGCACCGGCGAGGCGTCGATGATCGCCGCGCGGATGGCGTCGATGTTCTTGCCCGTGCTCAGGTCCATGACCGTGTCGGCCCCGTAATGGACCGAGGCGTGCAGTTTTTCGAGCTCACCGTTGATGTCGCTCGTGACGGCCGAGTTGCCGATGTTGGCGTTGATTTTGCAGGTGGCGGCGATGCCGATCGCCATCGGTTCGAGCCGCTTGGTGAGATGCACCTTAGTGGCCGGAATGACCATTCGGCCGATCGCGACTTCCGCGCGGATCAGCTCGGCATCGAGCCCTTCCCGCTTCGCGACATATTGCATTTCGGGCGTGATAACCCCGGCCCGAGCTTGAAGAATCTGCGTCATCGTTGCGGCAACCTCCGTGGAGTGAAGAACTTGCGAAGTTTATCGTATCGGATCGGCGTGAAATCGCAAGCGAACGCCCGTCCGCCGCCGCAGCTGT
>CAMCTH010000351.1 GCA_945877965.1 Planctomicrobium piriforme
AGCTGGGCAAGATCCTCGCGCAGCAGCACGGCTTCAAATGCACCGTGCTCTTCGCCATCAACAAGGAGACCGGCGAGATCGACCCGAACGCCTCAAACATTCCAGGCCTCGAAGCGCTGAAGACGGCCGACGCGGCGGTCATGTTGCTACGCTTCCGCGACCTGCCCGACGAACAGATGCAACACATCGCCGACTACGTCGAGGCCGGCAAGCCGATCGTCGGCCTCCGCACGGCGACGCACGCCTTCAACATCAAAGAGGGGAAAAAGTTCGCCGACTATTCGTGGCGGAGCAAGGCGTGGGACGGCGGCTTCGGTCGACAGGTCCTCGGCGAGACTTGGATCAGCCATCACGGCAAACATAAATCGGAAGCGGCTCGCGGCATCTTGGTCAAGGAGCAAGCGTCGCATCCGATTCTTCGCGGCCTCAAAGACGGCGACGTCTTCGCCCCGAGCGACGTTTACGGTGTGACGCTGCCGTTGCCCGGCGACAGCCTGCCGCTCGTGCTCGGCCAAGTCGTCGCGGGGATGAAGTTCGACGATCCGCCGCTCGCCGGTCCGAAGAACGACCCGATGATGCCGATCGCCTGGACCAAAACCTACAAGGCTCCGGTCTCCGGCACGGTCGGCAAGGTCTTCACCACGACGACCGGCGCGGCGACCGACCTGGCTTACGAAGGGACGCGGCGACTGATCGTCAACGGCATCTACTGGGCGGCAGGCCTGGAAGCGAAGATTCCCGAGAAAACGTCGGTCGATCTCGTCGGCGATTTCAAGCCGACGATGTTCGGTTTCAACACCTTTGTGAAGGGCGTGAAACCGCACGACCACGATCTTTAATCCGTTTGTGACGGGCAGTTTGGCGGGCCCTGCGCGAAGTGCTATGCTGGCATAACTTTGCGTCGGCACACGCACTCGGGAGAACCGCTCATGCCCGCCTCGAAAACGATTCGTCGTCACCGCATCAGCACTCCGCAGGCGCAGAAAACTTCCGGCGTGATTGAAGTTGATCATCCGCTGATCCGTCATCACCTGACGCAACTCCGCGACGAGCGGACCTCGCCGAGCGAGTTTCGCACGCTCGTCCGTCGGCTCAGCACGCTGCTGGCCTACGAAGCGACGAAGGACCTGCTTGATCGCGACGAACCGATTCGCACGCCGAACTGCGAGCACGTCGGCCGCGCGCTGAGCGAACGGATCGGACTCGTGCCGATCTTGCGGGCCGGCCTCGGCATGGTCGATCCGATCTTGGACCTGATTCCGACCGCCGAGGTGTGGCACCTGGGGGTCTACCGCGACGAAGCGACCGCCAAGCCGATCGAGTACTACAGCAAGATCCCGGCGACCGAGCCGGTCGATACGGCCCTGGTCGTCGACCCGATGCTGGCGACCGGCGGCTCAGCCGTCGCGGCCCTGACGACGCTCAAAGCCTGGGGCGTGCAGAACCTCAAGCTGCTCTCGATCATCGCCTCACGCGACGGCGTCCGGGCGATCGAAGATCAGTTCCCGCACGCACAGGTTTACGTCTGCGCGATCGACCCGACGCTGAACGACCGCAAGTTCATCATCCCCGGCCTCGGCGACGCCGGCGACCGAATTTTTAATACGGGCCGCCACGAGTAACAGTTCGCATGATCCGAAACTTGCAACTGTTCTGGATCGTCAACTGGGAAATCGTCTTGATCGTCGGTGCCGCGTTAGGCTTCTGGGCCATTACGGCATTCATGCAACGACGTAAAGTGGCTCGTATGTCCGCGCGCGAGCGAGAACGATTCGAGGAAGATAAACGAGAGCGCCAATATCAGCGGCAATGGGCGACTGATAACTCGCAGGCACTTACCGCTTTGGCCCTGAGCTTAACAGGCGTCGTTTCGACCTCGGCCTTAGAAGCGATGTTGTTGCACGACTTTACCCTCATCTCTCTGGGGTTATGTCTACTTGGTACGATCCTAGGCGTCGTCTCTTTATTTACGTCTCCGAGCGTCTACTCGTGGGCGGCGATCGTGCTCGGCTTCTACGGATCGAAAAAGCTGCTGCTCATGCTCCTCTTACTGTTCGTCTACATGCTGCACTAAGTCGACGAATTCGAGCCTACTTCCCATACCGCAAGAAGTCGGCCTCGAGCTTCGTCAATCGTTCGCCGAGTTTCTGTTTCGCGGCGGCGACGTCTTGCGAGCGCTCCGGCGGTTCGAACGTGAACAGGTAGAACTTGATCTTCGGTTCGGTCCCCGACGGGCGGACCGCTGCCCGATTGCCGCCGTCGAGGTCGAACACCAAGAGATCGCTCTTCGGGCCGGTCTCGCGATGCAGATAGTCGCGGACTTCGCGCACCGCGAGGCCGCCGATTTCACGAGGCGGTTCGTTGCGAAGTCGCTGCATGATCTGTTGCATCCGCGTCATGCCGTCGGCTCCCGGCATCGTCAGCGGGACCGTCTTTTCCAAGTGACAGCCGACGACGCGATACAACTCGTCGAGCTGTTCGTGCAGCGTGCGACCCACGGCCTTACACTCGGCCGCGAGTTCGGCCAACAGCATCGCCGCGACGGCCCCGTCTTTGTCGCGAATGTAATCGCCGGCCAAGTAGCCGTGCGCTTCTTCGAAGCCGAACACGAACCCGGCCGGTCCGACCTCGTCGACCCGGGCACCGATCCATTTGAAACCGGTAAACAAGTCATCGTGAATGCCGACGCCGTAATGGTTCGCCACGCGGCGGAGCATGTCGGTCGAGACGATCGTCGTCACAACGTAGTTCGCCGGCGTGAGCGTCCCCGCTTGTTTGCGACGCCGCAATAAGTAATCGGCCAGCAGGACGCCGATCTGATTGCCGTTCAACGTCCGCCATTCGCCGATCTTTGTGAGCGGCGCGGCGACGCCGATCCGATCGGCATCGGGATCGCTCGCCAGCGCGATGTCGGCCCCGATCTCTTTCGCCCGGGCGATCAGGGCGTCGAACACCGGCGGGTTCTCGGGATTCGCCACATGATCGGGGACGTTGGGGAAATCGCCGTCCGGCGTCGCGTGCGGGCCGAATAATTCGACGTCCATGAAGCCGGCCGCTTTCAACACCGGCAAGACCGACGTCCCACCGACGCCGTGCAGCGGCGAATAGACAATTCGCACATCGCGCGGCCCGGCGAAACTCTGAGCCAGCACCGCCTCTTGATAGCGACGATCCATCTCGTCGCGGCAGAACTCGATCCTTCCCACCGCGACGGCCGCCGCGAACGGCGTGCGAGTGATCTTCGTGACGTCGCCGACGCACGCGATCAGGGCCGCATCGTGCGGTTCGTTGATCTGCCCACCGGTCGACCAAAAGACTTTGATCGCGTTATCGCTCGGCGGATTGTGGCTCGCCGAGATCATGATCCCGCAATCGCATTTCTTGTGACGAACCGTGATCGCCAACTCCGGCGTCGGGCGGAACTCGTCGAAGAAGAACACGCGGAACCCGGCAGCGACCATCACCTCGGCGCACAACTCGGCGAAGCGCCGCGAGTTGTGCCGCGTGTCGTAGGCGATCGCGCAGCGCAGTTCTTGCTTCGATCCGGTTGCGGCGCGCAGCGAACGAACGTAATCGGCCAGCCCTTGCGCACTCTCGCCGATCGTCCGATCGTTGATCGCCGCGGTCCCGAAGGGATACATCCGACCGCGACGTCCGGCGGTACCGAAGGGCAACACGGTCCAAAACGCCGCTTCGAGCGCCGCCCAATCGCCCCGCTCGATGTGCTCACGAATCGCCGGCGCATACTCCGCGTAGGCGGGCTCGGTGAGCCATTGGCGCACCCGCTCGGCGGCGGCGGGCGAAAGGTTCGCGGCGATCTGCTCTTCGTCCATGTTTATCCCGTTCGTTGCCATTTGCGAATCAGCTCGTCGGTCCTGGCGGCGTCGAGCTTCTCGATGAATTTCACTTCGCCTGCTTGGCGGACGGCGACGATGCGACCGTCGCGCAGGGCCAGTGAGTTACCCGCGACGGCGGGGAGCCGCGCGCCGGGCAGCACGATGCAGGTCAGATTGAGCGGATCGGCGGCCGAGAGCAACAGCAGTTGCCCGCTGTCGGCCTGATCGCGGGCGAGTCGCAGCTTTTCGACCGACGTCGGCAGCGCGAACTGTTCACCGCCGACTCCGGCGACGAAGCGCCCGCCGCGGATTTCGCCGCGAGCCTCCATCCGGCGATACTGCCCGGCCACGGCACCCCATGGCGGCGCGCAGGTCTCGCGCTCGATCAAGTCGCGGAAGACGACGCCCCAGCGCTTCAACAACTGCCAGGCCCATTTCGTCACGCGCTCTTCCGGAGCGATCACCGGTGCGTAGCCCGGAAAGAGCGACCAGCGGCCGGCCATCGTCGAGGCCCCGACGCTGCGACGTCGCCGTGTTTTCAACCGCACGCGCGTCGCTCGCTTGGTATCGTCGGCCGTCAGCGCGCGGACCGCTCCGTAGGCATCGGACGAGACGAGGCCTTGCGCGGCAAGTTCATAGAGCGCGGCATCCAAGTGGCCGGGCAACATCGAGGTATGCCCGAGCAGGTCGTGATAGAAGAGCGCTCCGCGCGAGGTCAGGGTCTCCAGAACCTCAGCGGCGTTGCCGCGGAGGGGGACGTCGTCGGTGCGACGATCGGGCGGCAGCAGCCAGGCTAAATCTTGCCGGGCCGCCAAGGCGATCGGCATGACGCGACTGAGGCCGACGGAACTCGGGCCGGCTTCGTCGTCGCGTGACGGCGGCCGCAGGCGACCCCACACGACCTCGCCGCTGAGCGACAATTCATCGAGCCACGTCGGATCGTAGTCGGCCACGCGGGCCCCGACGACGCGCGATTCCCACGCCCCGGCGGGGATTTCGAGTCCTTGTAGTTGGTCGATTGTCTCCCGCAGACCGGCGCGACCGCGGAGCTTGAGTTCCGGCGCGAGTCGCTGATGCGTGAGCAAGAAGCGGACAAAATCGGCGGGCTCAACCGGTTGGATTTGTTTACGGAGACCGTCGAGCGTCAGCCGATGAATCCGCGCGAGCAGGCGACGGTCGCACCACTCCGGATTCTTCTGACCGGCGGCGAGCGCGGCCTGGCCTGTTGCGGTGAACGTCCCGCGGAGGACGCTTCCTTCTCCCTCCAATGCTTCGAGCGACGCGCCGATCCGCGACGGATCGATACTGAACGAGGCGGCGAGTTGCTCGACCGTCGTCGGGCCGAGACACGGCATCCACCCGCGCAGCGCGGCGACGAGAGCCTCGCTCGGCGAAACCTCGGCCGCTGTCGCGAGCGGCTTGATCTCCGGTTCGCAACGAATCTCCCCCAACAACGCGCGAGCTTGCAGGAGTCGCTCGGCGGCGATCCAGAAACGTTTGTCGTCGGCGGCGATTGCGAGGGCCGCGCGACCCGCTTTGCGCAGCAGATCGAACCACGGTCGCCACGGTTCGGCTTGCTCGGCGGAGAGGATGACCAAGTTGAGGAGCACGTCGTGCAACTCGTCAGCGTCGCGAACGAGCGGCCAAGCGTCGCTGCGGACTTGCTCAATCGCCGCCGGTTCC
>CAMCTH010000352.1 GCA_945877965.1 Planctomicrobium piriforme
CGGCGATCCGGTTTTCCGTTTCGGTCAGCTGCCCTTGCAATTGCAAGAAGTTTTGATCGGCCCGGAGTTGCGGATAGCTCTCAGCCACGATCATGACTTGCGCTAACGTTGCGGCCATTTGCTGCTGGGCGGCGTTGGCATGCGCGGCATCGGCGAACTTCTGCGGTTGGGCCCGCATCGCCGTGACGTCGCGAAACGTGTCGGCCTCGTGTTTGGCGTAGCCCTTCGTCGTTTCGACGAGATTCTGGATCAGGTCGAACCGCCGCTTCAGTTCGACCTCGATGTTCGACCACGCTTGGTCGACCGAGTTCCGCGATTGCACGAGCAAGTTGAACGTGCCGAGATACCAAGCCAGGATCGCCGCGCAGAAAATGCCGGCCGCGATCGTGTAATACATCATTGTTTAATAACTCCGCGAGGCGCCGCCCCCGCCGCTCGACCCGCCGCCAAAACTCGAACCACCGCCGCCCGATCCTCCCGAGGCGCTGCTGCCCGACGAACTTGTCGTAATCCGCGGGATCACCTTAGTCTCGGTCGACTCATCATGGCACGACATGCACTGGTACGACATCTTCATCAAGCCATTGGTCATCGTCGTTGCCGGATAGACCGTCTCTTGTTTCTCCAGCCGTCGCGTCCGAGCTTTGCACTTGGGGCAATCGCTGAACTTCGAATCGCCGAGGTACTTGATCGTGTCGCTCTTCAAACAGGCCGGACAGTACCAGACATCGTAATCAACCGCACCGAGTTTTTCTTCCAACTGCTGCACTTCGGTCAACTTGGCGTCGTCCGACGTTTCGTCAAGCAGCGTCTGGCGCGTGCCGCAATGCTTGCACATATGCGGACGATACCGTTGATAGCGCGACACGTTGAAGAGCGCCGCTCCGCCGAGGCCGGCCCCGGCGCCGCCCAATCCCCAGAGCCAATCGGTCGGACGAGGCGTGCGCAGGACGAGATAGATCGCCGTGCCGACGACCGCCAGGACGATCGCGATCATGACGAAGTAGGTGAGCTTCGAATAAGACCGCTGCCGCTTGGCGTAGATCCCCAGGCCGATCAGCGGCAAGGCCATGAGCCCCGTCGCCCAGAGCGATTGCGTCGCGTCGGTTCGGGCCGAGCGAATCCATTTCGGAGCCGAGCCCGGCACACCGCGGGCCGCGTCGGGATACTTTCGCAGCAACTCGGCGATCCGTTCGGCCCCGGCCTTCAACCCGGCGGGAACTCGCTCTTCCTCGAGGAGCCCGTTGTTTTTGAACTGCGGCAGCACATGCTCGTCGAGAATGTCGCCGCACACCCCGTCGGTCAGCAGCGGTTCGAGTCCGCGACCGACTTCGATCCGCACCTCGCGCTCGTTCGGCGCGTTGAGCAGCAGCACGCCGTTGTTGACGTCGGCCCGGCCGATGCCCCATTTGTTAAAGAGTTCCGTGGCGTATTCGTCGATCGACTTGCCGTCGAGCGAGTGGACGGTGACGATCGCGAGCTGGGCCGTCGTGTCGCGTTCCACGCCTAGCGACAGCGCTTCGAGTTGCGTCTTCGTTTCTGCGGGCAGCACCTTGGCGAAATCATGCACGCGTTTCTTCGGGTCCCCTTCGGGCAGTGCGCCGAGGAGCAAGCACAACGAGAGGGCGGCCAAACCGTTCATGGTGTCGTCCTTACTTACTGGTCGTCGTCGAGTTTGAGCGTCGGGTTCGGACCGATGAACTTATTCAGATCGATGCCGCCGCGCTGTTCTTCTTCCACCAACTTTAGCCGCTGTTCCAGGCGTTCAACGCGTCGCAGCAACAACGGCAGCGTCTGCTTCTGCTCGTCGGCCCGCGGCGGTCGGGGGACCGACGGATAGTTTAAGTGCCGCTGCAGCGCGGCGAACAGCAGCAGCGGGTCTTTGCGGCGATGAGCCAGCGCGATGCGTCCTTCCTTCTCGCCGAACAGGATCGGTTTCTCCGGCCCGTCGAGATCGAGTCCCTGCGCCACGCGCTGCTTGCGATAATACTCGCTCCGCACGTAGAGCAACTCCGCAAAATCGACGAGGCCGACCTGACGGCGAACCGTTTGGATCCACTCTTTCCAATCGGCGTCGAAGAGCGGGTCCGCCGACATCGCGTCGAGACCTCGATCGTAGCCGAGGCGGTTCCGCGCGAGCGATTCGAACTCGTACACGAACGTCGCGGCCGGACTCGCGCCGTCGGCACGGAGCGCAGCTTCGAACTGCAGCACCTTGAGCGCGGTCCGGAAGTCGAAGCGGCCTTCGTCGCGCTCCGCCTCGCCGATGACGAACGTTTGGAACGGCGTGAAGTAGTGGGGCAACTGCTGCATCGCCCGGCCCATCGACCCGGTGAGCCGCAACTCACTGCCGACGAAATCGAGGGCCTTCGGCAGATTGGTCGTCGCCAGCAGCTCATCGCGGAGCGACTTGAGCAGGTCCTGCAGCGAGATGTTTTCTTCCAAACGATCGCCCAAAGCGCGGAAGAGGTAAGCCTGTTCGACGTATTCTTCCCGTTCCAGCATGTTCGACCTGATCGTTATAACCGGGCTGACTTCGACGATTGCCGTACGGTGGGCTGCTGAGCACGGCACTCCATTGTACTGCTTTTTCGCGGACTCGGCTGGAAGGGGGCCCGCCGCCGGCCGGCCTGTCGCAACTCGGCGAGCGTCCTATAATTAGGCGTCGCGCCGCCCGGCGGAATCCCGGGTCGAGCGGTTCGTCGATGCAATCCAGCACGTGTCGTTCGTCCTTCTTCCGCCGTGAGCTTTATGTCTGAGCAGTTTTCTACGATCGAAGCGGCCGTCGAAGCGATCGCCCGGGGCGAGATCATCATCGTCGTCGATGCCGAGGACCGCGAGAACGAAGGGGACTTCGTCTGCGTCGCCGAACGAGCCACTCCGGCGGCGATCAACTTCATGATCACCCACGGCCGCGGCCAGGTCTGCGTGCCGATTCTCCCCGACGTCTGCGAACGGCTCAAGCTCGGCATGATGGTCGAGACGAACACCGCCCCGCTCGGTACGGCCTTCACGGTCCCCGTCGATCATAAGACGAACAAGACCGGCATCACGGCGCAAGAGCGGGCCGCGACGGTCGCCGCGTTGATCGACCCGGAAAGTCGGCCGACCGACTTCGCTCGGCCCGGGCATATGTTCCCGCTCCGCGCGCGGGAAGGGGGCGTGCTCCGCCGCGCCGGTCACACCGAGGCGGCCATCGATCTGGCGCGACTCGCCGGGATGTTCCCGGCCGGTGTCCTCTGCGAGATTCTCGACGACGAAGGGAACCGCGCCGACCGACCGCATCTGTTCAAGCTGGCCCACGATCACAAACTCGAGATCATCACGATCGAGCAGTTGATTCGCTATCGACGGATCAGCGAAAAGCTCGTCTTCCGGCAAGCCGAGGCCGATCTGCCGACGAAGTACGGCCGGGGACGGATCGTCGCGTACGGCGTGAAGTACGAAACGCAGGAACCGATCGCGTTCGTGATCGGCGACCTGACGCAGAGCGCCGCGCCGCTCGTGCGGATGCATTCCTCGTGCTTCACCGGCGACCTGCTCGAATCGCTCCGCTGTGATTGCGGCGATCAGCTCCACACCGCCTTGCAAATGATCTCCGATGCGGGAGCCGGCGTGCTCGTGTACTTGCCGCAAGAAGGACGGGGCATCGGCCTCGTCGACAAGATCAAGGCGTACGGTCTGCAAGACAAGGGACTCGACACGGTCGAGGCCAACTTGGTGCTGGGGCACAAGGTCGACGCGCGCGAGTACGGCGTGGGGATTCAGATCCTCAAGGACCTCGGACTGCGCGACATTCGTTTGCTGACGAACAACCCGAAGAAGATCGATGCGTTCCTGTCGGGCGGTTTCGATCTGACGGTCGTCGATCAGATCCCGCTCGTCTCGCCGGTGCACGAGCACAACGCCAAGTACCTGGCGACGAAGCGCGAAAAGATGGGCCACACGCTGCCGAAGCCGTAGGCGGCGACGCAGCTCTATCACGGCGCGCTCGCACGTTTCTTATTTAGCCGCGGGGCTCGCCCCCGCGGGTTCGGCGGCCCGCGCTTTTCCCCCGCACCGTGTTTTGTAGGTAACGCCCTCCGTGGCGTTCCGTGCGCACCGAAACGCGCTCCCGCGGAACGCCGCAGAGGGCGTTACCTACAGGGGGCAGGCCCCCTTTCTCCGCCGAATCTTTGGCTTTCATGAGTTTTTTGTTTTTCCTCCGGACCGCGCTTGACGCCTCCCCGTGACGTGCATATCCTACGCACATGCAACACGGTTGCATAAACGAATCAATTGGATACGAGATGGTGTTGTGCAGGGCGGCGGGCGAAGCGGTTCGCTCGTCGCGGGGAACGCGACTTTCTACTTCGGAGACCGGTTATGAAGACGACGATGCTGCTGGAACGGGGAATGCAAATCGACCGCCGCTCGGCCGAGCGGCGCGGACTGACGCTGATCGAACTCGTGGTCGTGATGCTGATTCTGGCCGCCGTGGCGGGGATTGTTTTGCCGTTGCTGCCGGGGATGGTCACTCGGGCTCACACCTCGACCGGCGCGACGAACGTCAGCGAATTGGCCAAGGCGATTCAGACGCACGAAGCGATGTATCTGTCTTACCCGACGAATTTCGACTCGCTCGTCGTAACGAACACGCTGGCGACCTATGTTCCCGGCTCGACGAGCAATCATCTGGCGGTCCTGACTCTGACCGACGGCACGGCCGACGCCCTGGCCGACGCCGGCGTCACCAGCGTCCTGCCGTTCGTCGCCGCGACGACCGGCGATTGGAGCCCGACGTTTTATCCGTACGGCACGAACGCGACGATCGCGCCGTCGACCTTGGCCGTCACGGTGACCGATAGCCTCGTGCTGCCGTCGCTCACGACGACCGGCCAGATTAGCCTCGGCCTGCCAGTCGGTCCGACGTACGTCGTGCTCGGCGTCGGCGGCTACACGTCGATGCAAGGGAAGTCGTTGCAAGAGGCACCGCTGCACTTCACCGACTCGCCGACCGAAACGCCGGAGAAGATGTACTCGCGCTACGGTGCGGTGTTCCAAATCACCGACACGACCGGCAACGCGTTCGGCAAAGCCAAGCTCTCGCAAATCGTCGGCTTCCACGACGACGGCGTCGTCGGCTTGAACAAGCACTTGGCCGAGTATTTCGAAGCCGCTTCGGCTAAGTAGTTCGCTCGTCGAAGATCAAAAATCGTTGCTAGAACGACGGTCGTGCGGGGCCCGCGGGGCAGGCTCCGACGACCGTCGTTCTGTTTTTGCGCTAGTGCATCCGACGAAACGAAGCGACTACGGCGTGTTCGGTTTCGGCGTCGTCGGATTGGGCGCGGTCGTCTTCGGTAGAACGCCGCCGAGGCGGCGAATGGCGCCGCGCATTTCTCCTTGAGACCGCGGGTCGGTCTCTTTGTCGAACTCGGCCAGTAGAATCGGCAGTTGATCTTTCGCGCCGATCTGGCCGAGCGAACGCGCGACGTAGCCGCGCTGATACGGGTCGGTCGCCTGTTGCAACACGC
>CAMCTH010000353.1 GCA_945877965.1 Planctomicrobium piriforme
GTTTTTAGACGAGCTCTATGCGGCGCTTATCAAGACCGACATGGGTGTGCCGGCCGCGAAAGAGACGGTCGACGAGATCGGCGCGTTGTATCGTGCGCGGGTCGTCGAGATGAGCGAAGTGATCGGCACGGTGAAGACGAAGTTGAAATCGCTCATGGCTCAGCCGAGCGAGCCGATTAAGTTTGCCCCGAGCGGCCCGACGGTCGTGATGGTCTGCGGCGTGAACGGCGCCGGCAAGACGACGTCGATCGCCAAGCTGACGCAGATGTTCCGCAATCAAGGGAAGACCGTGTTGCTGGGGGCGGCCGACACGTTCCGCGCCGCGGCGGTCGAGCAGTTGACGATTTGGGCCGGCCGACTGGGAGCCGAGATCGTCACCGGCCCCGCGGGAAGCGATCCGGCGAGCGTCGCACACAAAGCGGTGCAAGGGGCGCTCGATAAGCAGGTCGACGTCTGCATCATCGATACGGCCGGCCGACTGCAAACGCAAACGAACCTGATGACCGAGCTGACGAAGATTCGCCGTGTGATCGGCAAGCTCATTCCCGAAGCGCCGCACGAAGTGCTGCTGGTGCTCGACGCCACGACGGGCCAGAACGGCATCAGCCAAGCGAAGCACTTTAGCGAAGCGGTGCAATGTACGGGCATCGTGCTGGCGAAGATCGACGGTACCGCGAAAGGCGGGGTCGTCACGGCCATTCGGAAGCAGACCGGACTGCCCGTGAAGTACGTCGGCATCGGCGAAAAGGCCGAGGACTTGCAACTGTTTGAGCCCGACCCGTTCGTCGACGCGATGTTCGCCGACGCTTTGGCCGTTTAGCCGATCGCGTCGGTGGATCGTCTGATTCGGCTGCGACGTTGTTAAATCTTTCTTAACGGCGCTTTACGTTCTCCGGCGAACGTGTTGGACTGAGAGTCGCGACGCTTCACCTCTTCTTCGTCTACGGCGACTCCGACATGGCGACGATCACCGCGAGCCCGTCTCGTCACAGTCAGCCGTTCCAGTCGCGTCTTTCGCAACGTCGCGCGAGTTCTTGGCGATATGTGTTCGCTCTGTTGATCGCCGTTGTCTGCGGATTAGTTAGTTGGGGGATGGAGGAACTGTTCGGCGTTGCAAACGGGTTTCTCGTCTTCTTGCTCGGCGTCAGCGTCGTCGCCGTTTTGTACGGCACGGGACCCAGCATCGCGGCCTCGTTCGTCAGTACGGGGATCTTGGCATTCTTCTTCATGCCGCCGATCTTCAGCTTCGCTGTCTCCGACATTCAGCACATTTTTACGCTGCTCGTCATGGCGTCGATCAGCATCGTCATCAGCGGTTTGACTTCGCGCGTGCTGCATCACGAAGGGGAAGCGAAGCGGAACGCGGAGCGATTCGAAGCGTTGTATCGTTTGAGTCGCGACTTGGCCGACGTCGCGGGCAGCGAGGCGTTGGCCCGCGCCGCGGTGAAGCATTTTGAAAACGTGTTCGATGCCGAAGCGTCGGTCTTGCTGGTCGACGAGGGGCGCGGCTTTTTGCAGCAAGTGCAAGGGGTGCTCGGCAGCACGTCGGCGGCGTTGTCGACGGAATACGGCAGCGGCTTTCGCGCCGTACCGGTCGCGCCGCTAGCGCAATCGTTTCGCGGGATCGAATGGGCGGCGGCCCGCGCGGCGCTCGAGTCGCGACACGCCGTCGGCATGGGGACCTACTCGATGCCGAACGCCACGGCGTTGTTCTTGCCGCTGGCGTCGACGACGTTGCAACTCGGCGTCTTGGCCGTTCGACCGCCGAATGGAATGCACGCCTTCACCGAAGATCAGCGCGAGATGCTGACGACGCTGGCCGGGCAAGTGACGTCGGCCCTGGAGCGAGATCGCTTGTCGCATCAGGTCCGCACGGCCCTGGATGCCGCCGAGACCGAGAAGATGCGATCGGCGTTGTTGAGTTCGGTCTCGCACGATTTGCGAACGCCGCTGGCGGCCATCGCCGGTTCGAGCAGTAGCTTGCTCGATACGACGGCCGTGCTTTCGTCCGAGGTGCGCGGCGAGTTGTGTCGGACGATTTTTGAGAATGCCGATCGGTTGTCGCGGATCGTCGACAACTTGTTGAACATGACGCGGATCGAATCGGGCTTGTTTCGCGTTGCTAAGCAGCAGCATGTGTTGGAAGAAGTGATCGGTTCGACGTTGCGCCGTTCGGCCGACACGCTGCGGGGCCGCAAGGTGGAGACGAACTTGCCCGACGATTTGCCGTTGGTGCCGCTGGACGACGTGCTATTTCAGCAGGTGTTGGCCAACTTGTTGGACAACGCACAGAAGTATGCCGCAGGAGATGCACCGATCGAAATTACGGCCTCGGCCGACGATCGCCGACTCACGATCGATGTCAGCGATCGCGGCATCGGATTGCCGGCGGGGGACGAAGATCGCGTGTTCGAGAAGTTCTATCGCGGTGTGAAGCATCGCCACGATCATCGGGGCACGGGTTTGGGCCTGGCGATTTGCCGCGCCATCACGGCGGCGCACGGCGGCACGATTACGGCGACGAATCGCGACGGCGGCGGTTCGCGGTTCCGGATCGTGCTGCCGTTGGGTGAATTGATCGGCCCGGCGCCGCCGACGACTCGGCTCGCCGAGGCCTTTTCGATGAACAACACGACGACCGAGGTGACCTTATGATTGCCGCTCCGTCGCGTGTGCTGGTGGTTGACGATGAAGATTCGATCCGGCGTTTGTTGCGGGCTGCGCTGCAAGGTTTCGGCTATGAAACGACCGACGTCGGTACGGGCTGCGACGCCTTGGCGGAGTTTACGCTCCGGCCGAGCGACTTGATCATTCTCGATCTCGGCTTGCCCGACTTGCCGGGGCGCGAGGTGTTGCAGCGGATCCGAAGTAAGTCGAACGTGCCGGTGATCATTCTCACGGCCGTCGGTCACGAAGAGGAGAAAGTCGCGGCCTTCGACGCCGGGGCCGACGACTATCTGACGAAGCCGTTCGGTATTCAAGAACTGTTGGCGCGGATGCGGGCGGTTTGGCGACGCGCACCGGCCGGATCGACCGCGCCGGCGCAGTACGTCGTCGGGGATCTGGTGATCGATCATGCCGCGCGCCGCGTCTTTGTCCGCAAGCAAGAGGTCCGACTGACGCCGACCGAGTTCCGGCTGTTGGCGCTCTTGGCGCGGCATGCGGGCAAGGTGCTCACGCATCGCTTTCTGTTGACCGAGGTATGGGGTCAGGACCACATGGCCGAGGTGAACTACCTACGGGTGTTCATGGCCGGTCTGCGGCGAAAGCTGGAGGAAGACTCGGCCCAACCGCGTTATCTTCTCACCGACCAAGGCGTCGGTTATCGCTTGGCCGACGAGTAGCGCGGCGAAGTTCGCTTCGTCGGCGCGATCGGCCTATTCGGCGATGCCGGCAGCTTCGTTGCCGGCCTCTTTTTCGGTGCCGGCATCTCTTCGAAAACCGGTAACACCCCGCCTGCGCGGCCGGACGTTTTCGCTGACCGTTACAGCTTCACATCTGCGGAGCGGAAGGCCGCTATTCCATGCACGGCGGCTTGATTTCCCGTGAACTTCGTGCCTTGGCGCGACGATCCAAACAGTATCCGAACGGATTCGACGGTGAAGGCGGCCCTACGCCGGCTAAACCGATCGGACAAATGTTTACACGGCCCGGAAGCGTTGGCGGACGCTATGGGCGACCCTAATCCACGGAATGGAGCATCGGTCATGAAACGGTCTCTGAAAGCCCTTGCATGGGCCGCGGCTTGCTGGCTTTTGCCTGCTCAAGCCCAAGCGCAATCGTTTGTTGAAACGGCTGCGTATCGTCCGGCTTCTCAAGCTGCGTCGATTTTTAACACTTCAGGCGCCTGCGCCGACCCCGGTTGTGCCGCGGTCGACCCGAGCTGTGCGGCTGATCCCTCGTGCGGTCTCGGCGAAGCTGCTTGCGGCTCGGCCGGTGGCGCGGGCGGCTGCGGCAACGGCGCGTGCGGAAACGGCTGTAACAGCTGTGGACGCCGCGGCGGCTTGTTCGGCTGCTGCACGGATGATCCGTGGACGCTGAAGAGCGCCCCGGGCTTCAACTACGGCGGTTGGATCCAAATGGGTTGGCAAGATCGCGCCGACGGCGCGTTCACCAACAACGGTCCTTTCTTGAGCCAACGGGAACACGGCAACGTGAACCTGAACCAGCTCTACACCTTCGTCGAGAAGGTTGCCGACGGCACCTGCGGCCTCGACTGGGGTTTCCGTGCCGACGTCATGTACGGCGTCGACGGCAACGAAGCCCAATCGTTCGGTAACGTCGACGGCGGGCACTGGGATTACTTGAACGGCTTCGGCGGACCGAACGGTATCGTTCCGGAACCGCGTCAACACGGCCCGTACGAATTTGCCGCTCCGCAAGCTTACGGCCAATTGGCCTTGGGCAAGTTGAGCACGAAGTTCGGTCACTTCTACACCCCGATCGGGTACGAAGTGGTCACCTCGCCGAGCAACTTCTTCCTCAGCCGTCAGCTGACGTTCTATAATAGCGAACCGTTTACTCACACCGGTTTCTTGAGCACTTACGCCGTCAGCGACTCGTTCAACTTCTCGGGCGGTTGGACTGCCGGTTGGGACTCGGGTTTCTACACGTATAACGACGGTTCGGCCGTCCTCGGCGGGTTCACGTGGGTCGTCGGCGACAAGCTCACGATCAACAACTACGCTTCGGCCGGTCAATTCGGCTGGCGCGGCGACGGCTATATCAATAGCTTGGTTGCTTCGCTCCAATGGACCGAACGCTTCTCGACCGTTCACCAATTCGATATCCTCGAAACGAACGGTTCGGTCGACGCTGCTGGTTTCCCGTCGGGCACCGGTGCTCCGGTTGCTCGCACGAGCTTCCAAACGAACGGCGTGGCCGGCGACTCGATCGGCTGGATCAACTACGCGTTCTACCAGCTGACCGACTGCGTCAAGCTCGGCTCGCGCTTGGAATGGTACAAGGCCGACGGCACGTCGTACCAAACCATGACGAGCGGTGTGAACTTCAAGCTCGGTTCGAACATGATGATTCGCCCGGAAGCTCGCTACATGTGGTCGAACGACACCACCAGCCTGCCGGGTGCCAACCTGTTCTCGAACGGCGATCGCCTGGTTTGGGGCTGCGACTGGATCTTCACGTTCTAGTCTCGGTCTGAGCCTTGCGAACGAGTGCATAGCGGAGCGGCCCGGAACTTCGGTTCCGGGCCGCTCTTTTTTTGCGCGCATCGACTGACAGGATGAGGCGTTTTGTCGTCGCATTGCCGAGTTCTTGTTCGCGCCGTGCCTAAAACCCGTGCAACGTTTTCCAGCAACGACGGGCCGCGCACAAAATATTTCGCGCTCCTGCGAAACGCTAAGTCGCTGCATCTCGGCACTTGCGACGATCGCCCTAGTTCGTACCCTCACCGCCGGCACGCCGATTGCTTTTCTCATGATGGGCGTGCGAGGCGTTACTCGCAGGCGAGGGCCCTCGCCTGCGAGTAACGCCTCGCACGCC
>CAMCTH010000354.1 GCA_945877965.1 Planctomicrobium piriforme
ATCCGCTCCGACGGCTCGCAGCGCCGCGACCGATCTCGCCGATCTTCGTCGCCAGGTCGAAGCACACGACGTCGTCGTCCGCCTCGAAGGGACGACGTTCGATCAACCCGGCCTGCATTCGTATCTGCATCGTCTGACGAGCGGGGACCTGTTCGTCGCCGCCGAAGTCGAATCGATCGAAGCGGCTCGCGGCGGTAACGTCGAGTCGTCGTCCGAATCACCCGGTGCGAGCGTTGCCAAATTCACGGTCCGCATCGTCGTTCGTCCCGGCTGGGGCTTGCCCGGCGGTCCGACGCTGGAAGAACTGCAAGCCGCCGAAGCCGCGGCGTCGACGGCAGCAACGACCACGCTGCCCGAACCGAACGCCGATGTCGAACAACTCGATCCAGCAGACGGAGCGACGCCATGAGCAAACGCTTACCGTTCCAAGGAGGTTGGTCCGCCATCCTCCCGTGCGCCGCCGCGATCGGCGGCTATTTGTTCTTCGTCTTCTTGCCGGGCATGCGCGAGATTCACGCGCTGCGCGCCGACTCGGCCGCCAAGCAACAGTATTTGTCGGAGTCGGTCGCGCGAGTTGCGCGGCAGAAGCTCATCGAAACCGAGGAGGCCGAGACGCGGATGTATCTCGATCAATGGCACAAGTCGTCGGCCAAGCCGGGCGACACGGGACGCGTCTTCGGCGAGTTGGCCGAGATGTTCAAATCGGCCGGCGTCGAGACGACGACCTTCAAGCCCGAGGCGAAGCAGTCGCTCGCAGCCGTCGATCGCTTGCCGCTCACGGTTGGCTGCACCGGCTCGCACGACGAGTTGCAGGCATTGCTGGCGTCGCTCGAACAGCTCAGCAAGCGGGTCTGGATCGATGAGCTAGTGCTCGAACGGGGCGCGGAAGCTGGGTCAAAGATGACGTGCGAGCTAAAGCTGGCAATCTTTGTCGATAATTTTGAGATTTCGGATTAGGTCGGCCTTAACGAATACCGATACAGGAGGTGCCGAGACCCGAGGGCTGCGCAACCGCGCATTCCAACGGACGGCCGCACGATGAACAGGTTGATCAAGCAACTCCGCCGCGATTTGCAGAAGAACCCCAAGAAGGCCGGCATGCTGGGACTGTTGTTCCTGGTCGCCGGTTGGTTTTGGTTGCCGTTGATTCTGCCGGCCGAGAAGAAGCCGAGTAAAAAAATGCCGACCGCCGCCGCCGTATCGACTGCCGCCGACTTAGTCTCGCCGACCGCCGCGGTCGCTGCGCCGACCTGGCGTTGGCAGGATCTCGATCGGTCGTTGCAGCAAGACCCACGGATGCGCAGCGCCGGCCCCGCTGCGACCGACGAGCAGCGGAATCCGTTCCTCGCCCATGTTGCGCCGATCGACGCCGACGCCGCCTTTGAAGAGATTCTGGCCGAAGCAGCCGCCGAAGCCGAGGCGGAAGCTCAAGCCGCGGTGCAAGACACGGTCGTCGCCGCCGTCGATCCTGCCTTGCTCGACACGCTGACGTTGTCGCTTTCGAGCACGATCGTCGGCGGTCGTGCGAAACGGGCCGTCATCAACGGTCGGGCTTTCAACGAAGGGGAAACGATCGGCCTCGAGTCGGGCTTACCGATCGTGCTGGCTCGGGTCGAACCGCGTCGCGCGATCGTCGCCTGGAACGGCCGCCGCCGCGAGCTCCGCATCCTGCGACCGGGCGAGCCATCGACCGCCGCACTGCCGAGCGCTTTCCTGTCACAATAAGTTTACGCATCGGAAGATTTAGCACGCCGCGCAGATCACTCGGTCAAGGACGACCGTCGAAAAGTCAGGGATGACGCATGAAAATCTTACTGCGAATCGCGTTGTTCATGCTCTGTGGAGCGGCGGGCATCATTGCCGCCGTGCAGTTGGCTCCCGCCCCGGCGGTTGAGAACGCGAAGACCGAACCCGCGGCCGCCGCGCCGTCTTCGTCGACGGTCTCGGCACAAGCGCCGTCAACGCAGGTCTCCACGACGCCGGTCTCCCCTGCTCCATCGCCGCCGGCCGTCGTCAAGAACCCGATCACCAAACAATCGCTCGCTAAAACGTCGGGCTGGCCGAAAGTTCGTCGCGACGCCGAGTCGTCGCGCGATTCGAGTCCGCGCTATGCTCTGCCGCAATCGCGCATCGCCGCGCAGTTTCCCGACTCGTCGAGCAGCGGCTCTTCGAGCAGTAGTTCGTCGGGCAATTCGATCGTCGACGTGGAGCGCCGCCTCCAAGAGACGATGCAGCAATTGAACCAAGCTCGTCAGCACAATGCCGCCGTCATCGAGGCGGCCGGTGCCGTCGGTTCCGGCGAAGTGCAAGACCCGGGCGCCTTGCTCCAGCAAATCCAGTCGCTCAATCAATCGGGCAACGGCGGCGTGCCGAGCACGAACGGCCCTTCGCAACAGCAGCTCAATCAGCTTAACAAGATGGTGCAGGACGCCGTGAAGGCGAACGCCGCCGCAGGGCCGCAGTTGCCCGTCGCCGCCGCGGCCGACAACGAGCCGCTGCCGCAACCCGCCGCGGCTGCCGCACCGAAAGCGGCCGTCGTCGAAACGTTGCCGCCGGTTCCGACCGTCACGGCCGAGGGGGACGGACGACTCACGATTCATTCCCGCGACGACGATGTGCGGACGCTGCTCGAACAACTCGGCGAACAGGCCGGTCTCAACATCCTCGCCAGCGAGAGCGTCACCGGCACGATCAGCGTCAACCTCCGCGACGTCGGCGTCGACGAAGCACTGTCGGTCGTGCTGAAGGCGACTGGCTACGTTTCGCGCCGCGAAGGGAACGTCGTCTACATCGGCACGACCGCCGACTTTGCCGCGCTGGAAAAGTCGCTCGATCGGATCACGACCCGCGTCTATCGCCCTAACTATTTGAATGCTAAAGAACTGTCGAACTTGCTGACGCCGCTGCTCACGCCGAGCGTCGGCAAGCTCAGCGTGACGAGTCCGCCGGCGACGGGGATCGCCACCGACAACACGCAGGCCGGCGGCGATCAACTGGCCCAGCAAGATGCGGTCGTGATTCAAGACTACGAGCAGGTGCTCGAGGAAATCGATCAGGTCTTCAAGGAACTCGATCGTCGTCCGTCGCAAGTCTCGATCGAAGCGGTGATCGTGAGTGTGCGACTCGACGACGAAAACTCGTTCGGCGTCGACTTCCAATTGCTCCGCGACAAACAGAACGTCCGTTTCGGCTGGGGAAACCCGGGCATTAACCCGCTCAACGGGACCGGGGCCGTCGATCCGGCGACCGGCGGTCGCGTCGGCGAGTTTCAATTCGACACCGGCGGCCTGAAGTTCGCTTTCCTCGACGACAGCCTCGGCGTCTTCATCAACGCGGTGGAAACGGTCGGCGACGCCAATATTATCGCTTCGCCGAAGCTGCTCTGCTTAAACAAACAGAAGGCCGAGATCCTGATCGGCCAACGTCTCGGTTACATCAGCACGACCGTCACGCAAACCTTCTCGACGCAGAACGTCGAGTTTCTCGACGTCGGCACGCAGTTGCGCTTGCGGCCCTTCATTTCGAGCGACGGTCTGATCCGGATGGAAGTTCACCCGGAACTTTCGACGGGCGAAGTCCTCGTTGAAGGGGGCTTTACGTTGCCGAACAAAACGCTGACCGAAGTGACGACGAACGTCATGTGCCCCGATGGTTGCACGGTCATCATCGGTGGTTTGATGCGCGAAGAACTGATGACCAACTCGACGCAGGTCCCGTTCTTCGGCAGCTTGCCGCTCGCCGGACCGTTGTTTCGGAACAAAACCGAGAGCGTGTCGCGAACCGAAATTCTGGTGCTGCTGACGCCGCGGATTGTTTACGACGCCGACATTGCGAGCGAAGGCGAAAAATATCGCGCCGACATGAACAACACCGAAGCGACGAAGTTCCACCGGATGAATCCGGTCGGCAAGGCGCACATGGCCCGCGACTATCTGGTCCGCGCCGAGAAGGCCGTCGCGAACGGCAATCGCGTGCTGGCTCAGCGTTATGCCCGACTGGCCGTGCACTACGATCCGGTCAATCGCGAGGCGGTGCGGTTGTACACCAGCTTGAACGGCGGAGCGACCCCGCCGCCGCTCGTCGCGCAAGGGCTCGGGGCGACAGTCGTCATCGGCGAGGACGAGGAAGTTCCGCAGGCGATCGACGGCGGGCCTGTCCCCGAATGGATGCTCAACGAACTCGGCGAGGACGGCAATCCGCTGCCGCCGCAACCGCCGCTGCCGATTCATCCGCGCGAGCCGGGCGTGCCCGGTCAGAGCGTCGATATCCAACGTCCGGAGGTTTTCCGCAATGATCGCTAACCGCACTCGCCGACTCTTCGCCGCGGCCCTGCTGGGACTCTCGTCCAACGCCGGCGGTTGCGCCGTCTACGAGATGTCCGGCTGGAAACTTCCGCAAGCTCGCGTGCCCGATGTGCGTCCGGTCTTGCGCGAACGGAGCGACGATGCGGTCGCCGATTTCGATCGTCGTCGCAATCAGGCGCAGTACTTGGCCGCTCAGACCAGTTGGAAGCAAGGCGACTTCGATCGCTGCGTCGAAGCGTTGAACAAGATTCTCGATCGCGACCCGGGCCATCGCGAAGCGCTGCTGCTGCTGGCCGATGTGAAGTTGGAAACCGACAAGCCGGACGAGGCGGTCGAGGCGCTTCGACTGGCCGTGGCGGCCGATCCGCACGATCCCGAGATCGCCTATCGCCTGGGCGTGGCGTTGGAAACGATCGGCGACGTGGCAGACGCGATTCCGTACCTCCGCCAAGCCGCAAATGCGAATCCGGAAGATACTCAACTGGCTGCCGACTTGGCCGAGGCCGAGGAACTGTTGCGGGCCGAAGCCGAACCGCCGCGGAAGACCGCGACGACGAAAAAAGCCGATGCGAACGTCGTTCCGGTCGCGCACGAAGAGCCGCTCGCGGTCGTCAACGACGCCCCGCGCCCGGCTTCGGTCATCGATACCGAGTTCGCCGCCGCGCTGGCCGATTGGGAGCAGAATCGCGTGGTCGAGTGCGCCGGTCGGCTCCGCGAGTTGCTGGAACGTCAACCCGATCACGTCGAAGCGAACATTCTGCAAGCCGAGATCGACCTGAACGGCGGGCAAGCCTCGGCGGCGTTGCGTCGCATGGATCGGCTCGTCGTTAAGCACCCGCGCAACGTCCAGGTCCGCCAAGCGTGCGGGTTGGTGAACGAAGCGGCCGGCAATGTCGAGAAAGCGAAGCTCTTCTTCGCCGAAGCGGAGTCGCTGGCCGAGACCGATGCGCTGGTTGCCGTCGCTTACGACGAGCCGGCGAGCGCAACGAGCTCGCTGACGATCGCGTCTACCGCGTCGAGTAGCGAGCCGCGGTTGTTGCCGGTGGGCTCGGAGGTGCTTACGCCCCCGGAGTTTCCGCAGCTAACGAAATTAGCGTCGGCGACGGTTCCCGAGGTTGATCTGAGCGGCGAACCGGCCGCGCTGCTGACCGACGGTCAGTCAGCCTTGGCCGAAGGGAAGATCGAGGCCGCGAAG
>CAMCTH010000355.1 GCA_945877965.1 Planctomicrobium piriforme
TGCACGCCGCCTGCTCGATCGCCGCAGCAACCTGTTCGCACTCGGGAGCCGTTCCTAGCAAACAGAACGACTTCGCAAACTCCACGAATCGTTGACTCAACCTTGTTCCTCGCACCACGCGACGAGATTTGGATATGAAATCAAATCAAGCTTTTGCTCTCACGCCGCTTTTCGTGGCGGTCACAGCGTTCTTGATCGCGCCGACTCACTTGTCGGCGCAGGAACCGATGCGGCCCGATGTAGTCGTGGCCGACTTCGAGTCGGATACGTACGGCAATTGGAAAGTCGAAGGCGAGTCCTTTGGTGACGGTCCGGCGCAAGGCAGCTTGGCAGGCCAGATGAAAGTGTCCGGCTACCAAGGCAAACGACTCGTGAATTCGTTTCTGCTCGGAGACAAAACGACCGGGAAACTGACTTCGCCCGAGTTCAAGATCGAACGACCGTGGCTCAACTTTCTGATCGGCGGCGGCGGGCACGACGGCAAGACTTGCGTCAACCTGCGGATCGACGGCAAGGTTATTGCGACGGCGACCGGAATGAACACGAAGCCGGGGGGCAGCGAGGAATTGGAGCCGATGTCTTGGGACGTCGCTGAGTTGATCGGCAAGACGGCGGTGATCGAAATCGTTGATCAGCACCAAGGAGGCTGGGGACATATCAACGTCGACCACATCGTGCAGTCGGACAAACGCGCCGGTGCCGATCTCATCGCATTGTCCAAGAAGCTGACGGTTGATTCCACGCACCTGATCGTCCCTATCAGTAACCATGCCAAAGTGGTGTTGCTCGGGATCTACGAAGGCGAAACGCTCGTACAAAGCATCAACGTCTCACTGCCTCAAGGAGACGAGCCGTTCTGGCTTGCGGCTTATCCGCTCAATCACTTCAGGTTGCAAGGCAAGGAAATCACAATCCGTTCGGCCGATGGCAAGAAGTTACCCGTGTCGTGTCGCACGGCTTTCGAACGTATCAAAATCGGAACCGCCGCCGACGCATTGCAGGCCGACGACTACGCCCATCCGTATCGCAACCAGTTCCACGTCAGCACGCGCCGCGGTTGGAACAACGATCCCAACGGCATGGTCTTTCATGGCGGTAAGTATCACCTTTATTACCAGCACAACCCCTTTGGCACTAATTGGGGCAACATGCATTGGGGGCATTTGGAGAGCACCGACCTAGTTCACTGGGAAGAGAAACCGATTGCTCTTTTCCAGAAGACGGTTCGCGATGCCATGTTCTCCGGCGGCGGGTTCGTCGATGTCCACAACACGGCGGGGCTCGGCAAGGACACCCTATTTGTCGCCTTCACCAGCACCGGTCGCGGCGAGTGTTTGGCCTACAGCAAGGACGGCGGCCAATCGTTTGCCGAGTTACCGGAGAATCCAGTCGTCAAACACGCCGGCCGCGATCCGAAAATCTTTTGGTATCGGCCGGAGCAGAAATGGGTAATGGTCGTTTTCGACGGCAGTCCGTGTGCTGAAACGAAAGCCACGCCCCAGAAGCCCGGCGGCCCCGAGGGTAGCGCGAACAATCATATGGCCTTCTACGAATCGAAGGACCTGCGTCAATGGACTCTAACCGGCGCGTTCACCGATCCCGAGCGGATGGCGGCGTACGAGTGTCCGGAAATGTTCGAGTTAGCCGTTCTAGGAAAGCCGAACGAGTCTCGCTGGATTCTGTACGGAGCGCAAAACCGCTACTTCATCGGCAAGTTCGACGGCAAAACCTTTCATAAGGAATCCGGCCCGCATGGAACAGCGCATGGCCTGTTCTATGCCGCACAAACTTTCAGCGATGTGCCCGATGGCCGCCGCATTCAAATCGGTTGGGTTCGAACTGATCGCTACGTCAAACAGTTCCCCAATCTGATCGTCAATCAGGCATTCACTATTCCACACGAGATGACATTGCGCGAGACCCGCGACGGCTTGCGAGTCTTCTTTAACCCCGTAAAGGAATTGGAAACCCTGCGCGGCGATCGGCTCGCCGAGGGCAGCGACCTCACGCCGGCGCAAGCCAACGAACTGCTCCAAAAGGCGGCCGGTGAATTGAGCGAGGTATTCATCGAGTTCGCCGATGCTGGAAAGCACGAACTGATGATCAACGGCATGGACGCCGGTTTTGCAGGTCGTAGCGCGCGTATCCTCACGGATCGAACCTTTAACGAAATCTACGCCGACGACGGACTCTCGTACGAAGTGCGTAAGCCGCCGTTGAACGTCTTTGGCTCCAGGGAGTGCCGCCTCGCCGTGCCCGAGGGAGCTCGCATTCGGGCCTTGAACATCTACCGATTGAATTCGATCTGGCCAAAGTCGCCGGTCCAGACTTCTGCCGTCGAGAACAGCCCACCTGCGAAACTCGACGATGAATGGGCCACGTTTCCGCAGTACGTCAGCGTCGGTTATGACCAACCGCTCCGGCCGCAGTTTCATTTCACATCGCGCATGGGCTGGCTGAACGACCCGAACGGAATGGTCTATTACGACGGTGAGTGGCATATGCACTTCCAGCATCATGCCAAGGGGAACGCCAGCGGGCCGAAGTCCTGGGGCAACGCTGTCAGCCGCAACCTGATGAACTGGACGCAGCTTCCGCACGCGATCAATCCCTATCCCAACGTGAAATGGTCCGCAGGAAATCTGCACGCAATCTGGTCCGGCTCGGCGGTGGTCGATGAATTGAATGCCCTCGGCAAACAGCAGGGCGATGTAAAGACGCTCTTTGCCATCTACACCGCGACGCATGCCGGTGAAGACAAAAAGGCAGCATTTTTCCAGGCCGGTGCCTATAGCACCGACAAGGGACGCACCTGGACCAAGATCAATGATGGCAAGCCGATCATCGATCACCAGACCGACGGTGAAGGCGGGCAACGCGACCCGAAGGTTTTCTATCACGCCGTGAGTAAGACCTACGTGATCATCATGATGGTCGGCGGCAAAGAGCAAGCCGTGCGGCTCTGGCGATCGACCGATCTCATGCATTGGGAAAAGACCTGTGATATTCCCAACAAAGCCGCCGAGTGCCTCGACATGTATCCCGTGGTCGTCGACGGCGACCCGCAAAACGTGAAATGGGTCATCGCCAATGCGGGAACGCATTACGAAGTCGGCGACTTCGACGGCAAGACTTGGACCGGCTTCGGTTCTAAGGACAAAAACGATCGCCCGCTCCGCTTCGATCACGGCGACGCTTATTACGCCGCTCAGGTTTTTAATCAGGCTCCCGATGATCGCGCGGTTCACATCGGTTGGCTGCGCAGCATGGCCCCCGGCTACAGCCCGTTCACTGAGGCGGGCATGCCGTTCACGCAGCAGATGTCGATACCCGCCGAGATCACGCTCCGCACGACGTCCGATGGAATTCGCATGTTTCGCAATCCCGTCAAGGAGATCGCGGAACTCTATGCCAAGACGAGCAAGTTCGAGAGCCTCACGGTTGAAGCGGCCAACGCTCAACTAGCATCGCTCCGTCCCGAGTTGATCGACCTGACCGTCACGTTTGTTCCCGCCGGCGATTTGACGTTTAATATGCGAGGCTTGCCGATTCAATATGTCGCTGCAAAGCAGGAGTTCGTGTTCACCAACACGGCCAGAGCCTTAGGCGAAAAGGCCGGCATGCTGAAACTCCCGGCCGACAAACAGCGCCCCTACAACGATAACGGTCGCCGCGCTATTCCCGCCCCGGAAGTCAACGGAATCGTCAAGCTTCGAGTGCTTGTCGATCGGGCTTCGCTGGAGCTGTTCGTAAACGACGGTCAGGCCGCGGCGAGTTTCGTGGTGGTCCCCGATCCCAAGAACCGATCCCTCTCGATCGCCGCCGGCGAGACGACGAAAATCGCCCTGCTTGAAGTGAACGAGTTGAAATCGAGTTGGGATTTGAAAGTCGCCCCTGCGGTATCGAACGCCTCTTCGAAGCCGATCAGCACATCGAGTAGTGGAACGAAGCAAGTCCCGAAGGCGCGAGCCGCCGGGCCTAGCCTTCCCGAACGCAAGCTGCCGTTGACCGGCGACTTGTTGATTCTTCCGGTCGGAGACCACGCGATGGTGCAGAAAGGCCAAGAGATCGCAGACGAAGGGCAATTGGAGGTGTTCGTCGACGGACAAATCATTCATCGTGCGTATGCGATTCATCCTCGGAACGACGAAGATGCTCGCTTTTGGGCCTTCCTCGATATGAAGGAATACAAGGGGCGGGTTGCGACATTAAAAATCAGTCGAGGACGCGCGGTCCTCAACGGCGAGACGATTCTCAGCCGCATCGAAAGCAGCGACAAGATGCGGCACACGCAGCCGATCTACAAAGAAAGTGGTCGGCCGCAGTTTCACTTCAGCCAAATTCAAGGCTGGAACAACGACCCGAACGGCATGGTTTACTCAGACGGGCTTTGGCATCTCTCGTGGCAATGCAACCCGATGGGAACGAACTTCGGCGGCTGGTATTGGGGCCATGCAGTCAGCGAGGACCTCGTCCACTGGCGTGAGGCTCCGCGCACCTTGCGATCCGGCGGCGGGAAGGACGTGAATCGCTATCCCGGCATGGCGGACGCGAATTGCTTTTCCGGCGGCGCGGCAGTGGACCACAACAATACGCTCGGCAAGCAGGTCGGCACTCAGAAGACGATCATCGCCGCGTTCACGGATAGTCCCGGCGGCGACGGCCTCGCTTACTCAACCGACGGCGGCTTTCGCTACACGCTCATGCGCGACATCAATCCCATCATCGTGCATCCGAAGCCCGAAGACTCGCAATGGATCGGCAGTTATGGGCGCGATCCGAAACTGTTCTGGCACGAGCCGTCGCAACACTGGGTAATCGTCACCTATCGTATGGGGTTGTACCCCGGCGCGGCCTCAGGACACATGGCCATCTATACCAGTAAGGATTTGAAAAGCTGGGAATTTCAATCGATGACGGAGAAGCTGTTTTCTGGGGAGAAGCAACCCGAGGACAAGCAAGACTTTCATGAGTGTCCGGAGTTCATCGAACTGCCGGTCGATGGTGACACGAACAATAAGAAATGGGTGCTGCTCGACGCCACGCCGAAGTATCAAATCGGCTCCTTCGACGGTAAGAAGTTCACGCCCGACTTGAAGGAGTATCGCAGGAGCGTCTTCGGCGGCCTGAAGGCGGGCCAGTGCTTCAGCAATGCGCCCGACGGTCGGGCCATCATGATGGTCTGGGTCCGCCAAGGTTTCGGAGCGAATGTTCCCTTTGCCTCCGGCTTCACACTTCCGCTGGAACTATCGTTGCGCACCGCGGACGACGGCATTCGTCTCTACGCAAACCCGGCGAAAGAGCTGGAAAAGCTGCGCGAGCGGGAACTCTACTCCGTGCAGAACCAACGTTTTCATGACACGCAAGTCGTGGCCTGCGAAACGCAAGAGCAGCTCGTCGAAATGGTTCTGTCGGTCACGACGGCTTCGAAGCAAGGTGCTATCGAACTCAAATTCGGAACGCAGTCGCTTTATTACCTCCTCGACCGGAAGCAAC
>CAMCTH010000356.1 GCA_945877965.1 Planctomicrobium piriforme
CCCCTCGGCCTTCGCGCCCGAGTGACAGCTCCAGCAATGTTGACGGAGAATCGGCCAAACGTCCTTCGCGAAGCTCGGCTCGGCGGCGACGGTGGGCGTGACTCCCGCGAAGCCGCAAGCGAACAACGTTGCAGCGAAGAGAGCGAGACGGCAGCGAATGGATTGCGGGGCGTTCATCTTTAGTGGACCAACATGAAGTCGCGGCTGTTCATCAACGCCCAGGTCAGATCCTGCGCCGCTTCCAAACGTTTGTCGGCATATCCGGCGAAATGTTCGCGCGCCAACTTCTGCTCGCCGTCCGTCGGCAGTCGGCAGAGCGACCACAAGTACAACTGCTCGACGAGCTTGGCGTCGTCCTTCTCTTGCTGCGCTAACTGCGTGATGCGGCTTTTCGGCGAAGCGATCCGCCCGAGAATCGAATCGCCGTTGATGAAGTACAACGCTTGCAACATGTTCGATCCGTCGTCTCGCTCACACTCGCACGCTTCCATGCGTTGCGGCTTGCCGAACAGCTTTAAGAACTCGCTCTGCACGTTCGCGTCGGGAAGCTGCCGAGCGCTGAAACCGGCCGGCGCGCCGGGGAAATTCTCGGGCACCCCGGTCGCTTGCACCAGACTGTCGAGCAGCGACTCGGCGGCCAAACGGCGCGGCACCGAGCGCGAGAAGTTGGCATCGTCGTGCGCGTTCGTAGCGTTGGCCGTGCTGCTGCGTTGATAGGTCTGCGACGTGACGATCAACCGCATCAGGCGGCGGGCATCGAACCCGCCGGCGATGAATTCTTGCGTCAGCCCGTCGAGCAGTGCGGGATTGATCGGCGGGTTCGTCGAGCGGAGATCGTCGACCGGGTCGATGATGCCGCGATGGAAGAAGTAGCTCCAAATGCGGTTCGTCATGCTCCGCGCGAAGAACGGGTTCTCTTTCGAGGTCAGCCACTGGGCATACGCTTCGCGACGATCGACGGCCACGGCCAACTTCGGTTCTTCCCCGCCGAGAAATCGCGGCGGCTGCGGGACGCCGGTCCGGGGATGACGTTCCAAGCCGGCCGACAAGTTCACGAGCACCGACTTCGCATTCACCAATCCCGCCGCACGCGGGTCGGCCTTCGACGTCACTTGGTTGAAGAAGTTGTAGAGCCCGAAGTAATCGTCCTGCGTCCAATTTTCGAAGGGGTGAGCGTGACACTTCGCACACAGCATCCGCACGCCGCAGAAGACTTGCGTCGACCGCTGCATCGTGTCGTGCGCATCTTGGCTGACCAAGTAGAACGCCCCCGCGGGACTTTCGCCGGAGCCCCCTTGGCTGAGAATCACTTGGCGGACGAATTCATCGAGCGGCATGTTGCCGTCGACCGCACCGCGAATCCACTCGCGGAACGCATAGACCGCCGGCTCGCT
The DNA here is from genome assembly GCA_945877965.1 of Planctomicrobium piriforme. GTDB lineage: Bacteria > Planctomycetota > Planctomycetia > Pirellulales > PNKZ01 > CAMCTH01. The sequence goes on from CAMCTH010000356.1 coordinate 1,395, forward strand.
CAGCCGCGTTCGCGAATTCTGCAGCAAGTCGCCCCACTTGAGCGACCACTGATCGACGAACTCGGGCCGGGCGAAGAGCGCGTCGATCGTCCGCTCGCGCTTCTTCGGGTCTTTGTCGGCCGTGAACGCCAGCAACTCGGTCGGCGTCGGTTGGATGCCGATCAGATCGAGATAAACGCGACGCAGGAACGTCGCATCGTCGGCCTGCGCCGAAGGAGTAACGTTCAACGCGTTCAGTTTTTCGACGACGAAGCGGTCGATGAGATTCTCGGTCGGCACCGGCGTCGGGCGGAACTTTTCGTTCGGCGTCAGGATCAAGAACTCGGCCGTCGCAAAAGTTCGTTCGAAGCGGGCCGACACGGCGGTCTCACCCAATTGCTCGGCGCGGACCAGGCCTTGCTCGTCGACCGTCGCGATCTGCTCGGCGTTGGCCGTGAAGACGCTTAACGGCGTGACGTCGCGCTCGCTGCCGTCGTCGTACGTCGCGATCACTTGCACCTGCTGCTTGCGGCCGGGACGGAGGATCACCTTCTCCGGATAGATGCGGAGCGACGCGAATTGCGGCTCTTGCTTCGACGGGGCCGGCGCACCGGCGGCGATCCAGCCGCGGACCAGTTGATGCAGCACGCCGTCGCGCTCGAACTTTTGGCCTCCCTTATGCGGCACGTCGCCAAGCGGTTTCGTCAGCAGCAAGCTTGCCGGAGGATTGTGGCGATTGATCCGGCGTTCGAGAAACTCGTCGGTCAGCGCCAAGAAATCGGCTTCGGGATCGGACCCGCGCAACGAGAGCTTGAAGCCGTTCTTGCCGAGCGAGTAGCCGTGACACGCTCCTTGATTGCATTGCGCCTTCGACAGGGCCGGCATCACGTCGTTGCGAAAACTGTACTGGCGAGGCTCCGGCGGGAGCGCGACTTCGACGCGGACCGTCGTCGTCTTGCCGGCGGCGGTCACGCGGACGTCGGTTGCGCCGTTCGCGAGCGGTTCGAGCCCGCCCATCGCCGAGACGCGGACCTTCTTTTCATCGCCGCTTGCGTACTTCGCTTCGCGCGTAAAATCGATCGTCTCGCCAAGCTTCGTTCGCCCGACGACGACGAGCGACCACGGTTGACGCACATCGGTCAACCGAACCGACGGCGGCTCGACGAGCAGTTGCTCGATTGCAGGGGGAGTCTCGGCAGCCTCGGCGCGAGCGACGAGGAGCGATGCCAACATGATGGCGGCGAATCGATGAGCGAGCATAGCGAGTACCGAGTGAGGCACGAGGCGGGAGAACATTACTTAGCGGGCTTCGCAGACGGAGTGGGCTTCTTCGCAGGTTTCTCGGCGCTTGGCGGCGGTGACGGCGCGGTCGACTTAGCGGCAGCCGGCGGTGCAGACTTCGTCACGTCGCGCGGCGGCACGTCGACATCGACTTTCACCGGCGGCGCCGTGGCGCGAGCGACGGGGGCGAGCGAGGCCGAGATCTTCACCCCTTCCAATCGCGCGGCAGCGAAGTTCGGCGGCAGCTTGAATTCGAGTTTGAACTTGTCCCCCTTCGGCTTCAGCACGACGCTGGGGGCCGTGATGCCGGCGGGGAGCCCGACGAGCGTGACCGTCACATCGCCGGGAAAGTTTTGGAAGCGCTCGATCGAACCGGCTAGCGTGAGAGCAGCTCCCGTCTTGGCATCGAGCACGATCGGCATGGTCGCGGCCCCCTCGGCCGTGAGCTTGATCGGGGGTTGCGCGCGAACGCGACGCGGCGGCGTGTACGCCTCGGCGATCGTCGACTTGCCGTCGGCGCTCAGCAGTTCGGCCTTCAAGGCCACGTCGTATTCGGCGAGTCGCAACTCCTGCGGCACGCGAATCGCAAACGCGGCCGGCTCTAGCGGCTTCATCGCCGCGGTTGCTTTGGGGTCTTTCGCTTTCGCCGGAGCGGCGGGCTTCACATCGACCGTCGCGGCGACACCGCGGAGTTGCAATGCCTGGGCGGTGGCGGCCTGCTGATCGGCCGGCGGCGGCAGTTGGCTGGTAACGAGCGAGAGCCGCACCGTGCCGTTGTTCGCAGGCCCATCGGCGGCTGGATTGCGAAGGACCTGGACCGAAAGCTTATCGTCGGTGCCGACGTACAACGTTGCGTTCTTGGCCGATGCCTCGTCCCACGCGACGGCAAACTCCGCCTTCGTATCGGTCGAGGCGATCACCAAATCTTCTTTGAGCCAAGGCTGCAAGCGACCGAGCGGATGCGTCGCCGCTTCGGCCGTCCGCACCAGCGGCGGTTTCACTCCGACCCCCTCGCCGCGAATCGTCAGTCGACCGAGCGCGTCGGGAGCGGCCTTGTCGGTCCGCCGAACTTCAACGAGGGCGCCGTCGGCGGCGGCGGGAATCTCGACCGGCGCGGCGAGGAAGCCGGTCGGCAGGCCGCCGATCGTCAGCCGGATCGGACCTTCGTAGCCAGCTCGCTCGGCTGAGACGCGAAAGACCTTCGTGCCGTCGCTCGCCACATGCTGCGTCTCTTCGGTCATCGTCAAGCGGAAATCGGCAGTCGGCGCCGCATCGTTCACTTTCGTCACGACGAGTCGATAGACGCAAGTCGGATCGCCGCGCCGCAGGGCGTCGCTCACGGCGATCGTCACCGGCGTCGGTTTGTCGGGTGCGGCAAAATCGAGCCGCGGATCGGGCCCGACGGTATCGTCATTGAGCGCGAGCCGCGCTCCCTTGGCGTCGCGGAGTTCGAGCACGACGTCGAGCGGCGAGCCGAGCCGATCGGCGAAGAGTTCGACGCGAATCTTTTCCTTCGCGGCGAGATCGAGCTGATACAAGTCCGTTTCGTTCGGCGCGAGCAGGCGACCGCTGACGGCGACCGGGACGGTCGGCAGCTTTCTCGCCGTCGCTTCCGTTTGTTCTTCGGTCAGTTCGGCGAGATCGCTCAGTTGCACGAACGGTCGGAGGCCGACGGCGGGGACTTTCGTCGGCCACGGCAGTGGGCGAACGTCGTCCGTGCGCGGGGCCGACAGCGCTGAGGCAGCGGCGGTCGCGGCAAGCGGCAAGTTGGCACGGTCGCCGAAGCGGCCGATCAGTTCGAGCGACGTCGAAGCGCCGCGGGCGACGACGGGCGGATAGACGGCATCGGCATAGTCGAACGTGCCAATCGCCAAGCGATAGTAACTCGGCGCGGCCGCGGCATACGTCAGGTCGTGGACCGCGACGGTATAAGTTCCGTCGATCGGCAACACGGCGGTCAGTCGAGCATCGCCGGCGAGCCCCGATTGCGGCAACGACCAGGCCAGCTGCCGCTTCTCGGGATCGTAGAGATGCACGACCGGACGAAGCTTCGAGCCGAAGCGCTTCGCGAGGACGTCGATCGTGATCGCTTGTCCCTTGTTGCCCGCGAAGGTCGATTCCTGCACGACCGCGCCGGTGACCAAACCATGCAAGGCGACGGGGAGTTTTTGCGGCGCAGGCGAAGGAGTGGCGGGATTGTTCGAAATCGGCAACTGCGGCAGGCCGTCGATCGTGACGAGTTCCGGGGCGGTGACGCCGCCGGTCGTTTGGATTCGCAAGTGTTCGATGCCCGGGACGATTGCGGCATCGAGCACGACCTCGAACACGACGCCGTCGGGACGGCGCGTCACGATTTGTTGTGACTTGATCGGCTGCGTCAGCAGCAGCTTCGCGTCGCCTTCGAGACCGGTGCCGCTGACGTTGACTCGCGTCGCTGCGCCGGCTTGAAAGCCGCGGACGGAGAGGCGCGTGATCTTCGGCGGGGCCGCGAGCGTAGTCGTTGCGAGCGCGGCCAGGGCCGCGAAGCCGCAAGCGAACCGCAGGCCGCGAGTGCCGGTCGAAGTGCGAGGCTTAACTGAACAGTTCATGGATCGGCTCGGCTTCGATGAAGCGGACGGGACGATTGCCGGGGCCCGGCATCATCGTCGTTTCGAGGTCGATCCCCATCGCCGTGTACAACGACGCCAACATCTGCGGCGGTGTGACGGGCCGATCGTGCGGAGCCGCGCCGATTTTGTCGGTGCTGCCGATGACCCGGCCCCCGCGAATGCCGCCGCCGACGAAGAAGTTCGTCCACGCCGACGGATAATGGTCGCGGCCTCCCTTGTTGTTGATC
>CAMCTH010000357.1 GCA_945877965.1 Planctomicrobium piriforme
AGCGAAACCAAGTTCCGCTCCGCCGGCCATTCAAGACGCCCCGTGGTTTAAACAGCGCGATAAGAACGGTGACGGCAAACTCGCCCGCGAAGAGTTCTGGGATCCGACGTTATTCGCGAAGATTGATGCGGATCAAGACGGTTTGGCGACGCCTGCCGAACTGAGTGCGTACTACGCGAAGAACCCGCCGCAGAAGAAGCCCGCCGCCGACCCCAAGTCGCGCCCGGTCACCGCACAGTCGACGAAGGCAGGATCGACGAATACGGAGTCGACAAAAGCAGCGCCGACCGGCGCGGCCGCCACGGCCGACGACGTCGAGAAGCGACCGGTCGTCATCTGGAGCGACGGCACGCGGATGGCCGGCGATCTGTATCTGCCCAAGAATCGCAAGCCGGACGAAAAGTTTCCCGGCATCGTGTTGTGCGCCGGAACGGGAGGAACGAAAGGCGGCACGCAGGCCCGCGTCGCGCCGATCTTCGCGCGGAACGGCTTCGTCGTGCTGGCCTTCGACTATCGAGGCTGGGGTGAGAGCGAGAGCCAGCTCATGGCCGTGGATCCGCAGCCCAAACCAGACGCCGCGAACGAGATGACGATCAAGGTCAAGGCGCTCCGGTGGCAGATGAATTACACCGATCAGACCGAGGACATCCGCGCCGCCGTCAGTTTCCTCGCCGGCGAACCCAACGTCGACCGGGACCGCATCGGCTTGTGGGGGAGCAGCTACGGCGGCGGGCTGGTGACGACGATGGCGGCGCTCGACCCGCGCGTGAAATGCGTCGCGGCTCAGGTGCCCGGCATGGGTGGGCGTACTCCGCGAGCCGTCGCCGCCGCTTTAGACCTGCACGCCAAACAGGCGCGCGGTGAAACCGAACCGGTCCCGATCGAAACCGGCAAGATGACCGGCAAGATGGAACGCTACTCAAACATGCGAGTGAACCCGGCAAAAAGCGTCGGCTTCAGCGCGGTCGAAACGGCGGAGCGCATTACGTCGCCCATCATCTTCGTCGTCGCGGAGAACGAGGAACTCAGCAACAACGACAACGTCGAGGCCGTCCATCAAGGGCTGACGGCGCGCGGCGTGCCGTCGGCGTATCACGTCATTAAGGGCATTACGCACTACGGCGTCTATCGCGACGGCTTCGAGGAAGCGACGAAGGTTGAGTTAGACTGGTTCAACCGGCACCTGAAAGGAGCGGCGGCGGCGGAAGCGAAGACGGAATCGGCCGCCGCGCCTGCTAGGCAAGCCGCGTCCGAGCCGAACGATGCCCCGCGTTTGACGTTGGAGCAAGGCTTTCAAAAGATGGACGCCGACCAAAACGGCAAGCTGACGGCGTCCGAGTTTGAAACGATCAAGCAGGGAGCCAACTATTTCCGAGATCATCCTGAAGCCGTCGAACCGGCCTTCAAGCGACTCGATGCCGACGGCGACGGCGGGCTGACGCTGGACGAATATCGCCAGATCGCACGAAAGAAGGGGCAGGCGGCGCCGAGTTCGCCGAATAGCGACGCGCCGAAAGCTGTTAAGCCGGCGGACGACAAGACGTCGTTGAACGTCGCGCCTCGCACCCCGATGAGGGACACGGAAGACTTTGCGTTCTTCGAAAAGCAAATTCGTCCCGTGCTCGTCGCCAAGTGTTACGAGTGCCATTCGGCCGATGCGAAAGAGATCAAAGGAGGGCTGGCGCTCGACACGCGCGCGGGGCTTCTTACCGGCGGCGATTCGGGACCGGCCGTCGTGCCGGGCAATGTCCGAGACAGTCTGCTGATCGCCGCGTTGCGCCACGAGGACGGCCTGGAGATGCCCCCCAAAGAGAAGCTGAGCGACGGGCAGATCGCCGATTTCGTCCGTTGGGTTGAGACGGGAGCCCCCGATCCGCGCGTCGGCACGACGCCGGTCGCCAAGAAGCTCGATCTTGAAGCGGGCCGAACGTTTTGGGCCTTCCAGCCGCCGCGGGCCGTTGAACCGCCCGCCGCTCAAGACAATGCGTTGGCGGAGACCGACGTCGATCGGTTCCTCGCCGACGCTCAGCGTCGTGCCGGCGTGCAGGTCGTCGCCGATGCCGAACCGGAAGCCCTTGTACGACGATTGTACTTCGATCTGATCGGGTTGCCGCCGTCGCCTGCCGAATCGACGGCGTTCCTCAGCGCTTGGCGGAGCGACGCGAAACAAGCCCTCGCACAAAAAGTCGACGAGTTGCTTGCTTCGCCCCGCTTCGGCGAACGTTGGGGACGCCATTGGCTCGACGTCGCTCGTTACGCTGAAAGTAGCGGCAAGGAAACGAACTTTTCGTACCCGCAGGCGTGGCGGTTTCGCGACTACGTGATCGAATCGTTCAATGCCGACGTGCCGTTCGATCGGCTGATTCACGAACAGATCGCCGGAGACCTGCTCCCCGCGACGGACGACGCCGCCCGCGCGCGGCAAATCGTAGCGACCGGCTTTCTGGCGATCGGTCCCAAGTCGCACATCGAGCGGAACAAGCTGCAATTCGAATTAGACCTGGTCGACGAACAGATCGACGCCGTCACACAGGCGTTCTTAGGACTGACCGTGGCCTGCGCTCGCTGCCACGATCACAAGTTCGACCCCATTCCGCAACTCGACTACTACGCGCTGGCCGGAATCTTCCGCAGCACCGAGACCTGCTACGGAACGATTCCGGTCATTCAGAACAACAACCCTTCCCAACTGCTGACGCTGCCCCAGGGCGCGGCAGCGGCACCGGGCCTGCCGGCGATGAATGCCGACGAGCGACAGCGACTTGAAGAGCAGATCGCCGGCCTGCGTTCCGAGCGGGCGGCGATGGTAAAGCAGAAGCAGTTTGCCACCTCGGCCTTCCTGCGAAACGGCATCCTGCTGAATACCCTGGAAGCGAAGCTCAAAGCGTACGAAGCCGACGGGTCTCCCAAGCTGCTGGCGATGGGCGTCCGTGATCGGCAAGAGCCGCGAAATTCTCCCTTGTACATCCGCGGCGAGGTCGAGAAGCCGGGCGACGAAGTTCCGCGCGGGTTCGTGCAGGTGCTGTGGCGCAAGCCGCCGACGCCCGACTTCGACGCCGGCAGCGGTCGCCTTGAATTGGCCGAGTGGATCGCCTCCTCGGAGAATCCGCTGACCGCGCGCGTGTACGTGAATCGAGTGTGGTCAAAACTGTTCGGCCGCGGTCTGGTCGCCACGCCCGACAATTTCGGGGCCTCGGGTCAGGCGCCGACGCATCCCGAACTACTCGACTACCTGGCCGTCGAGTTCATGCAGGACGGCTGGTCGACGAAGCGACTGATCCGGCGCCTCGTGCTCAGCCAAGCCTATCGCCTCGGCACGGACCATGACGCCAAGAACTTCGAACTCGATCCGGACAACACGCTCTTGTGGCGCATGTCGCCGCGACGGCTCGATGCCGAGGCGATTCGCGATGCGATGTTGGCGACGGCGGGCGTTCTGCAACTCGATCCTCCGGTCGGTTCGGTCGTGGCCCGCGGCGGCGAGGGGTACACCGGCGGCGTCGAGCGCGGCGGCCAATTGATCGAAGGCCGCTTCAACTGCCGCTCCGTGTATCTCCCCGCGCTCCGCGGCCGGATTATGGAGTCGCTCACGGCATTCGACGGCGTCGACGGCAGCAGTCTGGTCGGCGAGCGGTCGGAGACGACGGTGCCGACGCAGTCGCTTTATCTGTTGAATAGTCCCTACGTGCTGAAGCTGGCAGAAACCGCGGCCGCCCGGCTGGCGACGGAACGGAGCGACGCCGACGGCCGCATCGACTTGGCGTATCAGCAGTGGTTCGGACGCGCGGCAACCGACGACGAACGTCGCGCCGCGCACGAATTCGTCGCCGGCTATCGAAGCCAAGCCGCGCAAGACGGCCGCAATTCCGACGAGGCCGAGAGCGCCGCCTGGGCCGCGTTTTGCCAAAGTCTTTGGGCCTGCGGCGAGTTCCTGGCCCGCAACTAACGCCGAACCGACGCAACCAACCGTTTAAGGAATGCGAACGATGGACAGATACTTTGCCGATGCCGCCTCGCGGCGGTCGTTCTTGCGCAGCGTGACGAGCGGTTTGGGAGCGTTGGCGTTCACGGCGCTCCGGCAACGTTCGGCGGCCGCGGCGAGCGCTTCCCCGCTGGCGCCGAAATCGCCGCACTTCGCGCCGCGCGCAAAGCGCGTTTTGTTCCTCTGCATGGAAGGGGGGCCGTCGCATGTCGACACGTTCGACTACAAGCCGGAACTGATCCGGCAAGCGGGCCGGCCGCTGGGGAAAGGACGTGTTCCCACGGCGCCGTTGATGGCGCCGCTGTGGGATTTCAAACAGCGGGGCCGAAGCGGCCTGTGGATTTCAGAACTATACGCGCACGTAGCCGAGCAGGCCGACCGACTGTGCGTGATCAACGGCATGCAGACGGACATTCCGGCCCATCCGCCGGCGTTCATCCAAATGCATACCGGCATCTCGACGTCGCCGCGGCCGTCGATGGGAGCCTGGGTGCTGTACGGCCTGGGGACCGAGAACGCCAACCTCCCCGGCTTCGTCACCATCTGCGCGCCGCCGAACAACGGCGGCACCATCAACTACGGCAGCGCCTTCTTGCCCGCCGCCCTGCAAGGAACGCGCATCGGCACCAACCGATTGCCGGTGGCCAATGCTCAGGTCGCCAATTTGAAGAACCCGGTACGTAACCTTGCAGCGCAGGAGCGGCAGCTCGAATATCTCCGCACGCTGCACGGCGCCGCGAAGCAGCACGATCCGGCGAGTCAGTTTCTCGACGGCCTGATGGAAGCGCACGAGCTGGCCCATCGCATGCAAGGCGAACTGCCGCCGGTCATCAACCTGGCCGAGGAGTCGGCAACGACGCAGGAACTCTACGGCATCGGCACGCCGGCCACCGACGACTTCGGTCGTCAGTGCCTCATGGCGCGGCGACTGCTCGAAGCCGGTGTCCGCTTCGTCGAGGTCTGCCACGGCGGTTGGGACCAGCACCGCAATCTCAAAGAAGACCATGCCAAGCATGCCCTGGCGACCGACAAGCCGATCGCCGGCTTGTTGGCCGACTTGGCCCAGCGCGGAATGCTCGACGACACGCTCGTGATTTGGTCGGGCGAGTTCGGTCGCACGCCCTACGGTCAAGGCGGCGACGGCCGCGACCACAATCACACCGGCTACACGACTTGGTTCGCCGGCGGCGGCGTGAAGGGCGGGCTCCGCTACGGCGCGACCGATGAGTTCGGCTACGAGGCGGTCGAGAACAAGATGCACGTCCACGACTGGCACGCCACGATCTTGCATCTGCTGGGGCTGGACCACGAGAAGCTGACGTTCGAATACGCCGGTCGCGCGATGCGACTCACCGATGTGAAAGGTCGCGTGCATGAAGCGATCTTTAGCTAAACAACCCTTCTCTTCGACGAGTATACGGAACATGGTCTTACACAACGGACCTATAGGTTGGTGTATTGCCGGATTGCTCGGCCTCGCTATCTGCGGCGGAGCC
>CAMCTH010000358.1 GCA_945877965.1 Planctomicrobium piriforme
CGCATGATGTCTTGGAATCGCTTGGTCGATTCGTCGATATCCGGCTTCGTCAGATCGCCGCCGAGCACGGCGCCTTTCTCACGAATCCCCCAGTAGCTGAAGACGCGCGTCGGCGTCGGCGGGTCGATCGGCTTCGGGTTGGCCTTGAACGCCGTCAGGTAGACGCCGTATTCGAACACGCGAGCGCGGTAGGCGATGATCTGCGCCAGGATCAGATCGTAGTGAGCTCGCCAACGGGGCGACTTTTCCCGGTCGCGATTTCGTTGATTGTCGCGCATCGCCTTTTCGGCGGCGTCGAGATAGAGCACGTACTGCTTGGCCTTGGCCAACTCGCCGTCGATCGCCTTGTTGCGGGCGTTCGCTTCGCCGGGGAACGTTTGGTCCAAGTTGATGTACTTGGCGATCTCCGGTTTGTACGGGTTCAGGTCGTTGATGACCTTCCAAATGACCGAGCGCATCGGGCTGTAGTCCCGCTCGCTTTCGTAGTCGGCGCGGCTGCGGAGATCCGGCAGATACGGTCGCATCATTTCGAAGTCGAACCGCGTGGCGTCGCGACGGAAGACGCGTGACTCCGGGCTCGGCAGCATTAGGAACATGCCTCCCGTCTCGCGGGCCATGCGAACTTGTTCATAAGGGCCGAAGCCGCTCGGGTGGGCATCTTGGCGAGCGCGGAAGCCTTCCGTCTGCAGCAGTTCGACGTACGGCGATTCAGGGCCGCGATCGACGCGGACGATGAAGTCGCGCGAGACGGTGCCGCCGCCGACGGCCGGAACGGTGACCGTCCAGTTCATGTGAGCATAGGGATAGCTGAAGACCGACTCGCGACCGATGCAATAAACCGAAGCCTTCGATTCTTTGCAAACGGCGATGGCCGGTTCCAGGGAGCGGATGTTGTCGTTCTGATTGCCGCTTTCGTCGGTCACGACGATCAGCATGGTCGAACGTCCGCCGCCGCCGACGCCGTAGGGGCGGAACTGCAACGCCGCCTGACCGAGAGCCGAGCAGGTCATTTCTTCGCCCGACTCATCGACCGGAACCGTGTCGATGGCGGCGCGAATTTCGTCGATCAGGTTCGTCGGCTTCGGCGTGTGGACGGCAAAGCCTTTGCCGAAGCTGACGACGCCGGTCAAGAGCACGTCGTCTTTGACGGCCGACGAGAGGTCGAGTTCTTTGTAAACAAGTTCGATCCGATCGCGAATTTCGATCTGCTCATCTTTCATCGACAAGGATTGGTCGAAGACCCACACGACGAGGACCTTCCCCTTGGCGAGGCGGTTGAGAATCTCGCGGGTCAGCGCGTCCATGGCGTCGTTGATGCCGTCGGCCGTTCCCATCGCTTCGCCGAAGGTGCCGGTCGGCACGGCGGCGACGTACTGCGAACCGGTCGCGGCGAAGACGTTCACGGCGCCGACGTCGACCTTGACGTTCGTCACTTCTTGCGTGACGACGGTGTTCAGCTTCGGCGCGGCGGCCGTCGGATTCATCGTGATGCCTTGCACGCCGACTGTGGCAGCCGCGGCTCCGGCGACGGCGTTGACCGCGGTGGCCGGCTTGATCTTGGTTTCGAGTCGTTCGACGACTTCTTCGATCGGTCGTTCGGTGACCGACGCTTCGATGATCTGCACCTTCGGCTTGATAACCGGCGCGACGGCGATCAAACCCATCGCCAGGATGAGCGAGAAGTGGACGACGGTCGACACCGAGCACGACGTCACGAGGTTGATTGTGCGCCGACTGACGCTCGATTCTTCTTCGTACTCTTCTTCCTCCTCTTCCTCGCCGTCCGCCTGTTGCGCGGCAGGAGGCGCCTTCGCGCGCGGATCGTCTTTGGGAGGCGCCTTGGCTGCGGCCTGAGCAGCGGGGGGCGAAGAATTCGAGGCCGGTGATTCGTGCGTGATGCTCACGACGCGCTCCTGTTCCGATGGGCGTGCCAGATGCGATTTTGCCGTTCCCGAGAACCGGGAAAAGTGTTGTCCCCAATATAGATACGCGCCGCCGGCGGCGTCAATCTTTTGTCGCACCGAATGGCGTCGCCGGGCCGGTTCGGTCGCGGCTCGCTCCGTCGGGCGTCGCCGGAAATACTGACCGACTATTAAGTCCGATCGACGGACCGTAAGGTAGGCTTCATCCAAACTGGCTTCGACGGGGAATCTCTATGCGCATCCTGGCGATCGATCTCGGCGGCACGAACGTCAAATTCCTTTTGACCGGCGCGGCCGCCCCGCGCAGGTTCCCGTCGGGACCGACGCTGCAACCGGCCCAAATGGTCGAAAAACTGCACGAGGCGACGGCCGATTGGGAGTTCGACTGCGTGACGATCGGCTATCCCGGGCCGGTCGTCCATAACCGCATCTTGCTCGAGCCGCGGAACCTCGGGCGCGGGTGGGTCGGCTTCGACTTCGCGGCCGCCTTCGGCAAGCCGACCCGGATCATCAACGACGCCGCCATGCAGGCCCTGGGAAGCTACGAGGGGGGCCGGATGCTGTTCCTCGGCCTGGGAACGGGTCTTGGGACGACCTTTATCATCGACAAGACGATCGCGCCGATGGAACTGGCCCACCTCCCCTATCGCAAGGAAATGACATTCGAAGATTACGTCGGCGAGCGCGGCCTGGAACGCTTGGGGAACAAGAAGTGGCAGCGGGCCGTGCACGACGTCAGCCTGCGATTGAAAGCGGCGCTCGTCGCCGACTACGTGGTCATCGGCGGCGGCAACTCCAAGAAACTCGAAGAGCTTCCGCCCGGCGCGCGATTGGGCGACAACGCCAACGCCTTCATCGGCGGCTTCCGCTTCTGGCAAGAGTACGCCTAGTCGACGCGACGATTTTCGTCGCTCTTTTGCCTAGCCGATGCTTACGCGGCGGGGCCGAACGTCTCGGGCAGTTCGAAGACTTTGATCGGCGAGAAGTTGCTCACGTACTTCGCGGTCTCTTTGTTCTTCACCGCGCCGTTGCCGGCGTTGGCCGGATTGATCGCGGTGACGATGAACCGTCGGCCGTCGGCGTGCAGGTCGACGGAGTGCAAGTTCGCGACCTTCGTCGAGGTGAAGAATGGCTTTTCTTCGCCGGGACGGAGGAGCAGCAACTGCCCGCTGCCGGGATTGCCGCTGGTGACGACGATCCAGTAGCCGCCCGGATGGCAGACGACGTCGAAGACATAGATGTCTTTCGCCTCGCCGAGCTTGAACTTCTTCGTCTGCTTGCCGGTCTGCGGATCGTACAGAGCGAGCGTCGGTTCGCCTTGCACGTTGCCGCCGTTCTTCGGGGCGGTGCCGCCGACGATCAGCGTCTTGCCGTCGAGTGTGAAGCGGAGCACCCGCGCGCCGCCGACGTCTTGCAGACGGTTCTCGACGTAGAGGAACGCGGCATCCAGATCGCGGATCGACTTCTTGGCGGCGACGTCCCACAGCTTGACGAGGCCCGAGAGATCGCCCGAGGCGAGGGTCTTGCCGTCGGGCGAGAACTCGACGCTCAGCACGTCCCACTTGTGGCCCGGCAGGTCGGCGATCTTCTTGCCGGTCGCGGCGTCCCAGAGGCGGACGGCTTGGTCGTAGCCGCAGGTTGCGATCGTTTTTCCGTCGGGCGAGCAGGCGACGGTGTGAAGCCAGCCGGCGTGGGCGTCGGCGACGTCCCAGAGCGGCTTGTCGTTCTTGGTCGTGTAATCGTAGGCGCGGAGTCGGCCCCACGAGTCGGCGGTGTAGACGCGGTTGCTCCCTTTCGGTCCGAAAGCCAGGCCGGAGACGAAGCCGCCGTGGCCGGTCCAGTCGGGCAGCGGCGCGAAGTCGTCGGTCGTGGCGTCCCAGCGGAGAACGCTGCCGATCATGCTGCCGCCGATCACGAACTTGCCGCACGGCGAGTACCGCGCGCCGCAGAGTTGCAACCGATCGTTGAAGTCTTTGACATACGTCAGCGGTTCGTAGCCGCTCGGCTTTTTCGGCGGAGCCGGTTTGGCGGCGGGCTTGGTCGCGGGAGCGGCGGCCGGTTTCTTGTCGGCGACGTTCGTCGCGGCAGGTTTGGTCGCAGTCGGCTTCGCGGCGGGGGCTTTGGCTTCAGCCATGATCGTGTCTCTGGAGGAGATCCCGCGACCAGCGGTCGCGGCTTTATGAACTTGTGGTGTGGTGAACGAAGGAACGGGGCCGGTTCGTTACGCCAGCATCTCTTCGATCGAGTGGCAGTCGTCGTGGGCGATCGGCAGCGGTTGGCCGCCGTTGTCGTACTCGGTTCCCCACGGGTCGATGCCGAGGGCCGAGAACCAAGTGTGGAACAAGTGGCCGATGTCGTACGGGTCGGTGGCGACGTCGACGCCGCGGTCGTCCGTCTTGCCGACGACGACGCCCCGCTTGATGCCGGCGCCGGCCGTCAACACGCTCCACGCTTCCGGATAATGGTCGCGACCGATGTGGCCGTTGATCCGCGGCGTCCGGCCGAACTCGCTCATGCAGATGACCAGCGTGTGTTCCAGCATGCCCCGCTCGGCCAAGTCTTCGATCATCGCAGCAAACGCCTGATCGAACTTCGGCATCAGGTTGGCATGGCCGTTGAAGTTGTCGCCGTGGGTGTCCCAACCATAGGAGTTCACTTTGACGAACGTGACGCCGGCCTCGAGCATCTGCCGGCCGAGCAGCATGTGCCGACCGAACTCGTGCGTGCCGTAACGTTCGCGATCCTTCGGGTCGATCTTGGCGTCGTCGAACAGGTCGCCCCGTTTCATCAACTCGCGGGCCGATTGAAAGACGAAGTCCGACGCTTCGACCGGCTGCACCGGATGATCGGCGGCGAAACGGGCGTTAGCTTGGCTCCGCAGCAAGTTGCGGAAGTCGTCGTCGGCGTCGGTCACCATGTCGCTACGCAGCAGGTTTTCCGGCGGCTTGCCGTCGCCGAATGCCAACGCGCCGTACTTCGGGCCGAGGAAGCCTGCATCTTGGTAGACGAAGCCGCCGCTGAGGGGCTTGATCCAAACGTACGGCGGCAGTCCGCTGGGGCCGGTGCCGAGAAACTTTGAGACGGCCGAGCCGAAGTAAGGATACACGACGCCGCGGTTCTTCGGATCGCCCCGTTGAATGCGGGCGACGCCCGACGAGTGGGCATTGTCTTTGGTGCTGACGCTCCGCGTGACGCAGAGGTGGTGCATCTGCTTCGCCGTCTTCGGCATCAGTTCGCAAATCTGGATGCCGGGGACCGACGTGTCGATCGGGCGGAACGGGCCGCCGAACTCGGTGTTCGGCTTCGGATCCCAGCTTTCAAACTGGCTCATCCCGCCGTCGATCCAAACGAACAGCACCTGCTTGTGCTTCTTGCCGATCGCTCCGCCGGCGGCCGCATTGGCCAAGTTGCCGAACCCGAGCGAAGGGCCGGCCATCGCACCGGCCGCACCCGCAGCCAAGCCGCCGAGCAGCTTACGCCGCGAGAGCATGTGCTCCGTGGGCGTACATAATGGGGAATGGCGAATGGGGAATGGGGAATGAT
>CAMCTH010000359.1 GCA_945877965.1 Planctomicrobium piriforme
CTTCGGATGGGGAGCGGGTCGGCGGCAATCGATCGCGGGGCGAGGCGGTCATGGGATGAAGGCTCGGCAGTCTGCGGCTCGCACGTTGACGAGTGGCTTGGTGAAGGGGATGCTATAAGTTGTGGAATCGTCCGCGGTGCGAGGCTATGGTAACTCGCACGCCGCCGTATTCTCCCGGCATTGTATCTCGCATCGC
The DNA here is from genome assembly GCA_945877965.1 of Planctomicrobium piriforme. GTDB lineage: Bacteria > Planctomycetota > Planctomycetia > Pirellulales > PNKZ01 > CAMCTH01. The sequence continues at coordinate 197 of CAMCTH010000359.1, forward strand.
CACGTCACCTACCCGTTTCCCGGGATCCGCTGCATGACTTCCGAAGAAAAACCGGGCCGGATGCCTATTGCGCCCGCCGTCCGTCAGCGTCTGCAAAAACTGTTCGAGGCCGGCACGAAGCAGGCCTCGATCGGCAGTCACGATTATGCGACCGACATGTACCGGCAATGTCTCGAAGGAGACCCGGGCAATCCGATCTATATCCGCGCTTTTTTGGACAACCTGAACAAGAAATATAACCAGAACCTGCGCGGCAGCAAACTCGCCGCACTGACGACGGCCGGCACGAAGATGGCGCTAAAGACGGCAAGCACGCGCAAGCTGTGGCCCGACGTCGTTAAGCACGGGCTCGAAATCTTGAAGGTGAATCCCTGGGACGTCGGCGCGCTGAGCGACATGGGCAAAGCCTGTGAAGCGCTGGAGTACGACGAGGGCCAGGTCGCGTATCTCCGCCAAGCGCTCGACGTCGATCGCGAAGACGGCAACGTCAATCGACTGTTGGGGCGCGCTTACGATCGAACGGGGCAATTCAACCTGGCGATCGAATGTTTCCAGCGCGTGCTCAAGGCGGTGCCGCGCGATGAAGAAGCGACTCGCGCGATGAGCAACCTGGCCGTCAAGCGGACGATCGCGAAGGGGGGCTACGAAGAAGCCCAGAACACGCAAGACGTCCGGGCGAACAAGCGCGCGTCGGCGGACGACTTGGATGAAGAGTCGACGTTGTCGCCCGAGGAGTTGCTGTTGCGGGCTTTGGACAAAGACCCGACCGACAAGAACGCCTACATCGAGCTGAACGATCTGTACTTAAAGGACGAGCATTTCGACAAGGCGATGACGCTGATGGTGAAGGCGCTGGCCGCGACGGGCGGCGGCGACATCATGCTCCGCGAACGGCACGAAGATGCGCAGCTTCGCTATGCCCGGCAGCAACTGCAGATCGCCGACAACAAATTCCGAGCGGAGCAAACGCCCGAGGCGAAAACGCTGTTCGATCGGATGAAGGTCGAGCTGAACAACAAAGAGACCGAGATCTACGGCAGGCGGTGCGAGCGGTATCCGACGAACCTCGGCTTCAAGTACGAGTTGGCGGTCCGCCTGCAACGGGCCGGCAAGTACCAAGAGGCGATCAAGCTGTTCCAGGAGTGCCGCAGCGATTTGAAGCGGAAGGGGCTCGTTCTGACGGCCCTGGGGGACTGCTTCTACTCGATCAAGCAGTACCGGCTGGCCCTGCAAAGCTATGAAGGGGGCATCGCCGAAATCTCGGACCGCGACCCGGACTTGTATAAGGGGGTGGTCTACAAGGCGGCCCGGTTGGCTGAGCATTTGCAGGAATGGGAGGCCGCCGAGAAGCACTACAACCACCTGGCGGCGGTCGATTTCGGCTACAAGGACGTCGCACAACGGCTAGACAAGATACTCCGTATCCGCGACAATGGCGGCGATCCCGACCTGGAGTGATTGGGCCGCTGAGACGCTTGGCGTCGAAGTACGGCGAACGCTCGGCGGGATGCGACGGCGGCGCGACGTGCGCCGCCGCTTGTTTTCCATCGTACACGCGAGTGAGTTTGAGTCTCAGCCATGCCCCATACTAAGAGCGCGAAGAAGAATCTGAAGCAGAGCATCAAAGCCCGGGCCCGCAACCGCAAGGTGAAGTCGGTCCTCAAGACGGGGCTGAAGCAAGTTCGCGCCGCCGCCGGCAAGGGCGACACCGCCGAAGCCGCCAAGGAAGCGATCACCGCGCAATCGAAGCTCGACCTGGCCGCCGCCCGCGGCGTGATCCACAAGAACAAGGCCGCGCGGATCAAGAGCCGCATGTCGAAGCTGGTCAAGGCGACCAAGGCGAAGAAGTAGATCGCTGCGAGGTGGATCGGTTCAGGGTTTGGGGGTGAACCGTTATGTTTCCCCTCACGGATGCTAGATGGGCAGCCTTCACGGGCGGATACAAGCTTCCCTACGATGCGTCGGTCCCGCTTCGCAAGCTATTGAGCGAGGGATCGGGCGCAGGAGTTTGGGATGAGCTGTGGCAAGAACTGCATCACCAGGGTGAGGTGGGGCAGGCCTCGTACGCTGCGGTCCCGTGGCTGGTTGAATTTATTCGTACCAGCACCAAGCTCGATTGGAATCCCATCGCGCTAGTCGCGACGATCGAGCTTGAGCGCGAGCGACACGATAACCCCGTCATCGCCGATGAACTTGCCGAAGCTTATTTCGCCGCGATACGCGCGCTGCCGGAAGTTTTGACGAAACATTCGGATCAAACCTGGGACGAGTCGGTTCTACGCGCGGCCGTCACATGCATCGCCTTGGCCCGTGGCCAGCGATGGTTCGCGCAAGCCTGCTTTGAGTTGGACCGAGACACCGCGGCGCGCTGGTTTTCGGCGGAGTTCGGTTGGGATTTCCCCAAAACTTAGCTCCCCCGGAACGCCACAGAGGGCGATCCCTACAGGAGCACGCATCGTCTTCTTAGAAGACGATTTCTTTCGCGTCGAACACCGGGCCTTCGACGCACGTGCGACGATAGTCCCAGCCTGCTCCTGATTCATCGCGGACTTTCGTCACGCAGCTGAAGCAGATGCCGATGCCGCACGCCATCGGCGTTTCTAGCGACACCTGGCACGGCACCTCGCGACGCATCGCTAGGTGAGCGACGGCCTCCATCATCTTCTCGGGGCCGCAGCACACGATTCGTTGCGACGTTCCCGCCGGCACGGCATCGAGGGCTGCGTTGAGCAGGTCGGTCACCAGGCCGCGTTGCCCGGCCGAGCCGTCGTCGGTGCTGACGCGGACGTCGAGCCCGAGCGAACGAAAGTCCTCGACGCCGGCCAAGTACTCGGCATTGCGGGCCCCGTAACAGAGCGTCGCCTTTTGGGCATAGCCCGACGCGCGGTTGCGATCACCGTACGACCGCAGGCCGAGTGCTTCGCGACCGAGAGCCAGGAACGGCGTCTGGCCGATGCCGCCGGCGACCATGAATAACTGCTCGACCGGCTCGTTGGGAAAGCCGTTGCCGAGCGGACCCCAGACGTCGAGCTTCGCGCCGGCCGTGAGCCGCGCGAGCCGCGACGTCATCTTGCCGACGACCAAGTAGACGACGTCGACCCCGATCGGCGTGCCCGATGTGTCGACGACCGTGTCGTAGAGCGCCAGCGGACGCCCGAGCAACGGGTCGTTTTCGCCGTGCAAGCGGAGCATCAGGAACTGCCCGGGGACGACCCGGCGGGCCAGTTCCGGGCATTCAAACCGGACGCGATAGGTATCGCGCGCGAGGCGAACGTTTTCGGTCACGACGACCGTCAGATGGCAGGCTCGATCGGCATACGCAGCGGTGGTCACAGGCGTTACTCTCCTCCGATGATCGTGCCGTGTCCCGGCGGTCGCTGCGGCTTGCCCCCTCCGCCGCGACGGTCGTCGCGACGATCGGGCTTCCCGCCACGGGATTTGCCGCCGTAAGTCTTGCTGCCGACCGGTTTGCCTTTGCCGGACTTCTCGCCTTCTGGCTTACCGGCCTTGTTGAACTTCTCGGCCTTTTTGAATCGCTTTTCGACCCGCTTGAATTGGGCGGGGCTCTTGAAGTTGCCCGACCCCTCGGGCTTGGCGGACGAAGGACGTTTGGCCGGAGCGGCGGCCTTCATCGGCGGATCGCGGAACTTCACTTCCGGCAGCGCCGGTTGCATGTCCGACTCGTGCCGATCGCGGGTGTCGATGAGCGGCGACTCGTGCGACGTCGCTTCATCGACGCTGCCGGCGGCGACGGTCGTTTTGCGGCGCGGCGGACGGCGGACCGGCTTGGCGTTCCGCAGCGAACTGAGTTCGTCGCGCGTCGGCTTGCGGTATTCGCCCGGCTTGAGATCGCGGATTTTCACGTCGCCGACCGCGGTCCGTTTCAAGGTCAGCACCTTATGGCCGACCTTCGCCAAGATGCGGCGGATCTCGCGGTTCTTCCCTTCGCTCAGCACGATCTCGAGCAGCGTGCTTTGCGGAAAGACTTTGCGGATGAGGACCGAGTTGCAGCGGGCCATGCCTTCGGCCAAGTGGACGCCGTTGCGGAGTTTCTCGACCGTCTCTTGCGGAATCTTGCCGGCGACTTGCGCCAGGTAAGTCTTCTCGACGCCGTAGCGCGGATGCGTGAGGCGATTGGCGAGTTCGCCGTCGTTCGTTACCAAGATCAGCCCTTCGCTCGAAAGATCGAGTCGGCCGACGGTGAAGAGATGCTCGCCGTCGTGCTGCGGCACGAGGTCGATGACGCGCGTCCGGCCGGCCGGGTCGCTGTTCGTGCTGACGACGCCGTCGGGCTTGTTGACGAGCCAGTAGACCGGCCCGCGCGGTTGTTTGAGGAGTTCGCCGTCGACATAGATTTCTTGCGACGGGTCGACTTTCGTGCCGAGTTGCTTGACCGTCTTGCCGTCGACCTGCACGCGCCCTTCGAGGATCATTTCCTCGCAATGGCGGCGGCTGCCGATTCCGCCGGCGGCCATCACCTTTTGCAACCGCGTGGCGCCGTCGGCGTCGTTGTCGTCGCTGCGGGCGGGGCGCTGCTTGCGCGACGAAGTCGGTTTCCGAGACGGGCGGCGGGACGGGGGAGGCATCGACGAACTCGCGGCAAGGGGCGTGGCAAAGACCCCATCCTAGCTGACGCAATCGATTCTGTTTAGCGGCCGCCGGAATCAGGCCTCGACGAACGAGTGGGTTTTGTAGGGAACGCCCTCTGTGGCGTTCCGCGGAAGTGCGTTTCGGTGCGCACGGAACGCCACGAAGGGCATTCTCTACAGGATTCGGCGTCTTAACGCCCGAACCAGGGCATCGTCCAGCGGTTGGTCGTGCCGCGTGTCGCTTCCGGAGCCGGGGTCGTGTAACCCTCGGGTCGGCCCCCTTCGACGCTCGGGCCGACGTCGGTTTCCGGGTACGGATCGAATTGCTGAGCCTGATGTTGTTGCTGCTGGGCCGAGCCGGGCCCAAAAAGTTGCGGCTGCGCCGTGCCGCGGCAGCCGACCGCAGCGCACGAAGCGACGACGAATAACAACACGGTCGCTGGGCGCAACATGCTTCGACTCCGTCCGTGGAAAATCGGTGGGGGCGGGATGGTACGTCTTTCCGGCCCGCGACGAAAGAGAACCTTCCGTGTCGTCGCAAGTCGCCGGCAATGCCGCCTTATGGTTACGCATCGTCGCCGCGACGGCACCGGCTTCAAAAGCCGCGCCTGGTGCGCGGTTATGACGCTATCCAGACCTGAGGGACCGCAAGAGCCGGTCCGATTAGGGA
>CAMCTH010000360.1 GCA_945877965.1 Planctomicrobium piriforme
TTGTTGGAGTTGTTGGAAGCGCTGAAGCCGAATCAAAAGGTGACTCAAAAGTACTGGCCGGGCGGCGCAAAACAAGGGAAGGCGGAAAGTGCACGCTGGACCGCTTTCGCCGAGGAAGTCGCCCAACCGCTGGTGACCCGCTGGCGACAAAAACGCTACGCCGTCGTCGTGCGGTTATTGCAAGGGGCCGTCGCCGTCTATGACCGGCTGCGGTTGCGGAGCGGCGCTCTCAACTATCAGGATTTACTCCTGCACGCAGCTCGTTTGTTACGCGACAAGCCGGCGGTGCGGACTTACTTTCGGCAGCGGTTCACGCACCTCCTGGTGGATGAGTTCCAGGACACCGATCCCGTCCAGGCGCAGATCATGCTGCTCCTCACGGCCTCTGACCCTGCCGAACGAGAGTGGCGTCGTTGTCGCCCCGTCCCCGGTTCGTTGTTCGTCGTCGGCGATCCGAAGCAGTCGATTTACCGGTTTCGACGAGCGGACATCGTCACCTACAACCAAGTCAAAGCCATCCTTCTCGCGACCGGCGGCGACGTGCTGCCGCTGACGACGAATTTTCGGACGCAAGGCGAGATCGTGGCGTGGAACAATACGGTCTTCGACACCCATTTCCCTCAGCAGGCCGATTCTTATTCTCCCGCCGCCTGTTTGATGTAAGTGGGTCGCACGGAAGGATCCGTCGGCCAACTCAATAACATTCACGTACTAAGCGTGCCGGAAGAATACTGTGATAAGGAATCGGCGCTGGATTACGACGCCGATTTCATCGCCCGCTACATCCGTCGTTGTCTGGATGAAGGGTTGACGATGCCGCGCTCGGAAAAAGAGTTAGCGGCCCGCATGACGTCGCAAGCCGTTCCCGGCGACTTCATGGTCGTCACCTGGAATACGAAGCACTTAGGAATCTACGCTCGCAAACTCCAAGAATTAGGAGTGCCTTGTCAGGCGGGAGGCGGCGGCGGCTTGGGCGAGGTGACGGAACTGCGGCTCTGGGTGCAAGTCATTCAGGCCTTGGTGGAACCGGAGAATCCGGTGGCCTTAGTTACCGTGTTACGCGGCGAGTTGTTCGGCTTCAGTGATGCGGAGCTATACGCGTTTCGGCGATCCGGCGGTGCATTCTCGTTTCGGTCTCGGCTACCGGAATGGGAGTCGGAGTCGGCGGGACGTTTTGCCGCCGCCTGGGCTCGTCTGCAACAATACGCCTCGTGGCTGACGACGTTGCCGGTCGTTGCCGCCGTCGAGCGGATCGCCGGAGATTTAGGACTACCGCAACGAGCACTCTTAGCGGCCGGGGGAAACGTCCGTGCCGGGAGTTTCGCCCAAGCCTTTCAGTTGCTTCGCCAGGCCCATGCCGACATGCATTCGCTGGTCGACGTCGCCGTCTTCTTGAAAGACTTGTTAGAGCGTCAGGGTAAACAAGATGGGATTGCAGCCCGTCCTCAAACCGCCTCTGCGGTCCGGCTACTCAATCTTCATAAGGTCAAAGGTCTGGAGGCTCCCGTCGTTTTTCTGGCGGCGCCCTTCGGCAAGTGGCAACCCCCGGTTGATCTGCATATCGACCGCGCCAAAGATCGGGTGCAGGGCTATTTGGCGATTTACGAGGACTCGGAGAGTCGCCATCCGAAGTTGTTGGCTTGCCCGGCGGGATGGGACGATTACGTAGAAGAGGAGCGGCGATTTATCAGGGCGGAACAAACCCGGCTGTTGTACGTCGCGGCGACTCGCGTCGGCTGTCATCTGGTCGTCACGCGCAAAGAAAAAGACAACGGCAAAACAAACTACTGGGACTTCTTTTCGTCGTTCCTCGACGGTCGTGATTCGTTGCCCGATCCGGGGCGTCCCCGTCCGCTGCGTCAAAAGACGGTGAAGATTACCGGTGAAGACGTGCGTAACGCTGCGGCCGAACGGGCGGACCGACGACAGGCGAGTGCGACGCCGACCTATGCCGCCGCAGCCGCCAAGGAAATCGCACTCACTCCCGCGGGCCTGCACCGTTCGGCCGGGGCAGGGGAGCATGGCACGGAATGGGGCACCGTGATTCATTTCTTATTGCAACAAGCGATGCTCACGCCCGAGGGCGATCTGCGGCCGGCGGCGATCGCCGCCTTGGAAGAGCAGGGCTTGTCGACCGAGCGCGTGGACGAAGCGCTGGCGACCGTCCGTGCGGTGAAGGCTTCCGCCGTTTGGCGGCGGGCTTGCGCCAGCTCACGGATTCTGGTGGAAGTGCCGTTTGCACGACTCCTTGATACGGGTGAAGCGGGAACGACGTTACCGACGGTTCTCCGCGGCGTCATCGATCTCGCGTTTGAAGAGCCGGGCGGCTGGGTCATTGTCGATTACAAGACCGATGCCGTGGCGCCGGAGCATCTGACGAGTCTCGTCGATCATTATCGTCCGCAAGTCGATTCCTATGCCCGTAACTGGGAACGGTTCGTCGGGCAGCCGGTGAAAGAGCGGGGACTTTATTTCGTCCGCACCGATACCTATCAACCCGTCTAAAGGTCCTAAAATTGTTCGGTCAACGAAGGGTTACAAGTTTTGCATGGGTCGTATTTGTGCTTGGCCTCGTCTAGTGAAATCGCCCGAGCCGATTTCGAAAGATGGCGGCAACCTGCCCGGTGAAATTTAGTGCCGTTATCGGTCACGAACACAGCACCCGCCTCAAGCGGCTTCTCTAAAGCCGTCTCGGCGATATCGAGTGAGCGGCGGAATTCCCAAGGAGCGACCGGCTTGGCATCGGCCCACAACCCGACCCGATTCACACGAGCACGCTCCTCCGCTTCGGTCAGTTCCTTCGCCGAGGAGTATTTGACGAAGTGCCAAGCCCAACCCTCAGCCACCATCTCCCGATTGATGTTTCGGTCACCGACAAAGACGATGCCAATTCGTCTGCCATACTGGTCAAGCGAACTCCATTCGATCCGCACCTGCTTCTCGTGCAGCTTCTCCCCGAGCGCCTGCTTCGACTTCGTGCCGAAAGCCTGACGCTGTTCCGGGGCGTCGATGCCGTGCAGCCGGATTTTGTGCTGCACCTTCTCGGCGTCGAGCACGGTGATGGAGTCGCCGTCGTGAATTGAGACGACCTTCCCGGTCAGAATATGAATCGGCTTCGGCTCGGCACCAAGGGCGAGCAGGGCCGAGAAGAGAATCAGCGCCGAGATTTTGACAGCCGAAGTCATACCGCTTCCCCGAGGGGTAAAAGTCGGTGATGATTATACGCTTCCGCGAATCGAACTACATCAGGCCGACCCATGATTCCCGACTATCAGACGTTGATGCTGCCCCTCCTGCAATATCTTGCCGATGGGCAGCAGAAAAAGGTGAAGGAAATTGTCGAGCATCTTGCGAACGAATTCCAACTCACCCCCGAGGAACGGATGCAGACTATCCCGAGCGGGTACAAGCCGCTCTTTTACTATCGCGTGAGTTGGGCAAAGCAGTATTTGAAAGAAGCAAAGCTAATCCATATTCCGATTCGTGCCGTAGTGCAAATAACGAATGCCGGGAAAGAGCAGCTAGCGGAGAAGCCGGATAAAATTACTCGCAAACTGCTGATGAAGTATCCGTCTTTTGTGGACTTCATGAAGCGCGGTAGCGAGGACGAAGGCGAGGAAGCCGTCGAAATCGAGCCGTCATCGAAAGAATCCCCGCACGAAGTTCTCGCCGGGGCCTATAAGTCAATTCACGCTGCGTTGAAGGCCGACCTCCTTGCCCGGCTGCGTGACTGCTCGCCGGACTTCTTCGAGCAAGCGGTCGTCAAGTTACTGATGGGAATGGGCTACGGCGTCGAAGGCAAAGTCGTCGGCAAATCGGGCGACGGCGGAATTGACGGCATCATCAAGGAGGATCAACTAGGCCTCGATGTCGTCTGCATTCAGGCGAAGCGGTGGGAGGGAAACGTCGGTCGGCCGGTCGTGCAAGCGTTCGTGGGCAGCATGGATATGCACCGAGCACGCAAGGGCGTCATCCTCACCACCTCGGCTTACTCAAGCGAAGCCAAGGACTTCGTGAACAAAATCGAAAGCAAGAAGGTCGTTCTGATCGACGGCGACCAGTTGGCCGATTTTATGATTACTCACAACATCGGCGTGACGGTGACGACGACTTATCAGCTTAAAGAGGTATCGAACGACTTCTTCGAGGAAGACGAATGAGTCCTCTCGATGAGTGCGACATCTCAATCAACCAGGAAAAATGTTGAACGCTAGGCATCTGCGCAACCGGAACGGATACTAGATTCGCCGGTGGATGAAAACGAGAACCTGGGCCGTCATCGTGACCAATCGTTGCCCCTTTTGCTCGCCTGCTGTCGCCCTCGTCGGCTCGACGTCAACGGCCATCTCTCCGCGACGCTTTTCCGATTAGCGAGGGCCGCACGCTCGTCGTGCCACGGCGGCACGTGGTGTGCCTGTTTGAGCTGATGACCGACGAATTTTTCGAAATTTGGCAGTTGGTCGCCCAGGTTCGGTCCGAACTCGTGAATCAGTTCCATCCCGACGCCTTCAACATCGGCATGAACGATGGTGCCGCCGCCGGTCAAACCGTCCCTCACGCACACATCCACGTCATCCCACGGTATCGCGATGACGTAATCGATCCGCGCGGCGGCGTCCGCTGGGTCATTCCCGAGAAAGCCGCGTACTGGAAGGCACCCGCGTGACCGCTCCCACCGCCGACCAACAACTCAAGTTCTTGATGAACCTCCAGCGGTTGTTGGCTGAGGGACAGTTCGTCGCCACGTATAAGTACGCCGTGCTGCTTGCGCTGGCCGACATCGTCGTGGAGTTCGGAGACGATAGCGGCGAGGCGCTGTCGATTTCTACCAAGCAGATCGCTGAAAAGATCATCCAGTATTACTGGCGGCAGGTCGTGCCTTATATCCCGCGAACTGATCCGAACGATGGGCGGGTGCTGCGACAGAACACCGGAAGCCAAGCGGCGATTATTCGCCAAGTACTGCAAGCCCGCCGTACGTACGATGGCTCGCTTGCCGCCGCCCGACGTGACAAGCGAGCATGGAAAGCGATCGTGCGAGATGTCGATCAGGTCGTACGCCAGATGCCGCTATGGAAACTCCAGACGGTCGGCCGAAATAAATTCGATTTCCTCTACGATAATCGAGGTACCGGTACTTCGATTGAGCTGCGGCCCGGCGTGGCTTACTGCCTACGGCATTTTTACGCATTTGTCGGTGATTTGGTGCGCGGAGCTTGGACTCGGTACATCCAACGCCACAATCACGAAGCCTTGGGAACTACGAGCGACTTGTCCGAGTTCCTCTTCGGCAGCGAGCGGGCGGACCTCTCCGCCATACGCACGATCCTCGACGACATACAGGCCGGTCGCTGCTTCTATTGCGAGCGATCGATTCCACGACAAGCTGGACAAGTCGATCATTTCATTCCCTGGTCCAGATACCCGTTCGA
>CAMCTH010000361.1 GCA_945877965.1 Planctomicrobium piriforme
GGCGATACTGACCCACCGTCACCTCCGTCCGACCGATTCGAAAGGGTCGCGGGAACACGACTCGATGCTGCGGTTGCTCTTCGTTGCGGATACGTTCGGCTTCGCCGGGTGCCGCTCGTGGGAGCGCTTTGAGCCATTGCAGCGCATGCTCGACTTGCTCCGGGGTACTCCCCATCAGGAATTCCCCCGGCGGAATCAACACGAGGGTCATACCTAGGACGTTCTTTGCTTCGACGGCGACACTCAGATGTGCGGCCCAGACCGCTTGATGGGCCTTAGCGATCGGGGTGGCGAATGGCGCGATGGCGGACGGCGGTGCGGAGCGGGCGGTTGAGGTCCAGCTGGCAAACCAAGCGACGAGAGCCGCCGCCATGAGGCATCGATTGCGGCCGTTGCGCGTTATCATCGAACGCCGCCTTTGGGCGCCTCCCAGCGTTCGATGCGATCGAGCGGATAAATCGGACGTGGAATTCGCCTCCAATCAAACGCGGTCAGATCCGATTGGGTGGTTCCCGGCGTGTCGACGCGAATCAACTCGCGCCGCCACCGAGTGAAGAATTGAAAGTTGCTCGCCGTTTTGACGACGACCATCTTCGCATCGGTCATGTCGATTCCAAGATGTGTATAGAGAATCGGATGGTTGATCGCGAAGCTGCGATGACCGAGCAGCGCGATATGTACGGAGCCTGTCTTGAGGAGTGCCGTCCGCTGCAAGTCGCATACGCCTCGATCGTGCAGATCGACGACGAAACCGGTCGAGACGGCGGCAACTTCGGCGGTGACGGCGACCGGTCGACAAAACGCGCGATCGACTTTGCCGCCAAGTTCGAGCGTGACGACAGCACCGACGCCGGCCGCCAGCACCTGCTCTAATGCTTCGGAATCGACCATCGGCACCAGAGCCATGCCGCGAACGTTATGATCGAGCAGCGCACGCAGGAGGCAGGTGTTGTCGCCGGGAGCGCCGCCGTACACCGAATCGCCCGTGTCGGACAAAATGACGAGTCCTTGCTCCGCCTTATCAGCACGACGCACGGCCTCGTCCGGTGCAGCCCGTTCGGAGACCCAGAATTGGTCGCGAAGTTGCCAGGCCAAGTCGGCCATCTCTTTCGCCAGTGCCTCGGCCGCTTCCAGATCGTCGTTCGTATGGACGATGACCGCCCAGCCTCCCTCGGCCACGTCGAGCCATGGCTGCATCGGATAGGGAGAGACGTCCAAGACGCCGTTGCGGCGTTCCAATTCTCGGGCTCGATCGAACCACTGCTGCATCGGCCCGGCGGAGGTTAGGAACTGATCCTGCGGTGTGATCAGCGGAATCTTCCGCCAGGCAACGGTCGGACGAATCTCGCCGCGGAGCATGCGAAAGAGAAGTTTTGCCGCTTTGCGTCCGGTACTCGGCGGATCGTGGGGCTGCGTCTCGTGCCCGACTAAGACATCGGCGCAATCGATCATTTGTTGCGTGATATTCGCATGGTGATCGAGAGCGACGACGATCGGAACGTTGTTGCCGACGACGCTGCGTACCGCCTGCAGTACATGCCCTTCGACGTCGTCGATCTGCTGTGAAGCCGCGGCACCGTGCAACGACAAAAATACGCCGTCGATCGGTAGCGATTGCTTTAAACCGTCGAGCAAACGGCCGACGAGAAAGTCGAGTGCGGCGACGGTTATCATTCCGCCCGCACTTCCCCATGCGCGAATCAGCGGAAGCAGTTCGACCTGACGCTCGGCGGCGGCAACTTCGAGAAATCCGCCGATGGGTCCCACGCCTTGCATCCGCTGCAGAATCTCGTCGCCGAAATACAGCCCGTAGGCCTCGAAGTCGGCCAACTCGGCGACCATGGGACTAAACGAGTCCGTTTCCTGGGCGATTTCAGCAAAGGCAATTCGCATGGGCCTTCATTTTGCTCGACGAATCATTAGGCCCGATCGAGCCGGAACAAATGCTTAGAGTTCTCGTACAGAATCTTTCGCTCGGCGGCCTTGTTAGACGCAAACTTGCGAATAGCGGCAATCGTTTGTGCACCCTGGCATGCGGTTCCGCTGCCGACGGCATCTGCGCAATCGCTGCCGTACAGCAATTTATTTTGGTGACGATCGAGGAACCCACGCGTGTGGTCTTCGTCGCGCAGCAAAGCGTTGAGGCCCGACCCGGCCGACATATCGGCAAACATGTTCGGATAGTCGGCGAGATAACGATCGGTTAAACCGCCGGCCGTTATTTTGCCCTTGGGGTACAGCACTTTTTGATCGGTGTGATTCTTGTCGATATTGGCCCACCACGTTTGGGCGTGACCGATAAAGTTTGTCTTCGGATGCTTTTCGAGGATCTTGTCGAACCGCTCAAAGCCGAGGTTATAGGTGCCGTGCTGAAAGTGAAGCAGAATGGGAACCTGATATTCGGCCGCCAGATCGTACAGCAGGCGGCTCTCGCGCGAATCGCATTCGACGCTGAACTTCTGTTCGCCGATGATGACGGCGCCGAGCTTGAGATATTTTTCAATCTCCATGCGGGCCTCGGGCAGATCGGTCACTTCGTTCGCACCGAAATAGAACTCTCCTGGATGCTTGCGAACCATTTCGACGACCGTGTCGTTGCCGACGGCCTTCGCTCCGCCCAAGCCGTTGTATTTTCCGTCGTTCGTCGACGGTCGACGAACCAAGCTTCCGGCGGGGAGCAAGATCGTTTGCGTCACGCCCATGGCGCGTTGGTGGAAGAGCAATCGCGAATTATCGCGGTCGTGGTAGTTCGTGTGTTGATGGATGTCGATGATCGGCTCGGCCGCGGCGGGCGTGTCGGCTCCAAGCACGGACGACGATAGCGCCGCAGCACCGATCGATAACGTAGACGCGAGAAAACGACGACGGGGAAGTGGGTACATAGTCGGTCGGTAACTCTGATGTAGGGACGCGATGATTAAAACAACGTCTTGAGCGGGGTGCCGGTACTTGCCGGACGCGTAAAGCCGTCGGGACTAAGACGATGGGCCGGGTCGATTCCCAGCGCGTGATAAAGTGTGGCGGTGAAATTCTCCAGCGTCACGGGATGATTCCGCACGTAAGCCGCCGTAGAATCGGACGCACCGTAGATCGCGCCGCCGCGGACACCGGCTCCGGCGAGCATTGCCGAGTAGCAATTGGGCCAATGGTCGCGGCCGATGGCTTTCGCTCCGCGACGGATCTTCGGCGTGCGGCCAAACTCGCCGACCAGCACGACCAAGGTCGTGTCGAGCAGGCCGCGCTCGCGTAAATCTTCTAGCAGTGCGGCCACGGCTTGATCGGCACAAGGTAAAGCCCAGCCGAGTCCGTTCCAACCGTTGTCGAAAATGCCGATTCCGGCGTTACCGTGCATGTCCCAGGTTTCGAGGCTCAAAAACTTGTCGCCCGGCGCCAAGCCGGTCCAGCCGACGACGCTCACTAGCCGCGTACCGGCCTCGATCAAGCGGCGGGCCAGCAACAGATTCTGGCCCAGCGGATGGCGACCGTATCGGTCGCGCAGCCCAACCGGTTCTTGTTCGATATCGAAGGCTCGCTTGGCGGCCGTTCCCTCGAGTAGTTGAAATGCACGGTCCTGAAACTTGTGCCATGATGCGGTCGCGGGGTTCGCCGCCGGATTGCCATTCAGGTCTTCCAAAAAGGTTCGTCGCTCATGCAATCGCTGAACGGAAACGTCGTTTGCCGTGTCGAACGCCTTCACGCGGAATCCCGGCGAGGCGGGATTGTCATCGTGACTCGTGCCGACCAAGAGCGGGCTATGCGCTAATCCTAAGAAGCCGCCGGTAAGGTAAGAAGCCTCCGGTGGAGCCGCGCCGCCGCCGAACTTTTGCAACCAAACATAGGAGGGAACGTCGTTCGACGAAGGACGAAGTTTAGAAACCACCGATCCAAAGGCCGGAGCATCGGACGGTGGAAGCGAACTTCCCGCCAGCAGCATCTTATTGGCGACGTCGTGAACCGGCACCTGATGCGTCATCGAGCGAATGACGCAGTACTGCTCGGAAAGCTTCGCCAAGCGGGGCATCAACTCGCCGACTTGCAATCCCGGCGTCGCAGTGGCGATCGGCTTGTACGGCCCGCGAATCTCGTCGGGTGCATCGGGCTTGGGGTCCCACGAGTCGAGCTGACTGAGGCCGCCGTATTGATGGATGAAGATGCACGACTTCGGCGGCGACGACGACGAGGCGGCGGCGAGAAGCTCGGGCAGAGTGAGCCCGCAACTCGCTAAGCCGCCCACCTGCAAAAGTCGCCGCCGTGAAAGTCGCCGCGGGCGATTCTGTTCGATGGACGCAGACGACATGATCGAGCTTCCTGGCACCAACTCAAAAGAAAACGTCACGTCGCTGGTCGGTAGACGGAAAGCAGGCCCGATTCGGGAGCCGATTTCTTGCCAATGGCCTGGGCCGCGGCAACCCGGTGTCCGTCAGGATGCACGTCGAGGCCGAGACAGGGGCCCGACGTGGCTATGCCGACCACGGACTTATTTTCGTTCAGCTTCCAGCAACGAAATTCCCCCTTGGCAATGTCGCCGCCTGCCGTCATCAGTAGCGCTTGCGAATCGAACTTGGCGGAGTAATAGAAGCCCCCCTTCAAGGATTCGGCCCACTTGCGTTGCAACTTACCGCTGTTGGTTTCGTAGACCATCACGCACGCTTGGCCGTCGTACCCATTGCGACCGCAAGCGACGATCTGCGTTCCGTCGGGTGACAAGGCCAGAGCGCGGATACCGCCCCACTCGATATCTTCGACGCTACGGTATCCGGATAATTCGGCCACGTCGATCGAAAGCAGTTGCTTACCCGCGGCGGCCTCCCACACCTGCACGCGCGGTTTTTTCGGCTGACGATCGGCGATCACGATTCGCCGGCCGTCGGGATGCAGCGCGACGCCGTAAACCGGAAACTCGTTTCGCGGCAACTCATGCAGCAGCTTGCCGTCGTCGGTTTGCCAGATGCGTACGAGTCCGTCGCGATCCCCAGTGGCGAACGTCTTGCCGTCAACGGAGGCCGATAGACCGTAGATCGTGCTCGGGTGCGCAGCGATGGTCCAACGCGGCCTGGGCTCTTGGCCGCTCGAATCCCAGGCGATCACTCGCCCCGCGAAATCAGCCGTCAGCACGACGTCGCCGGCTCGCACCATCGCGCCGACCCAACTCTCGTGGCCGCGGAGCAGGCTCTTTTTCGCTGTATCCAGACGGACCGCCAGGATGCTGCGATCGCGCCCTCCGGCGAAGACAAATCGACCGCCTGCATCGAAGGCGCAGCTCATCAGCGGCGCTTCGTGAGCAAACTCGGTTTCAAGTTTGAAATTGACGGGATTCATCGAGTTCGTCCGGGTCAGGCGTCAGGCGAGCACGCCCGCAATCGGTTTTGCCGCAGGATCGGCTACCGGGTTGGTTTGACCGTCGATTTCGTACTTCGCCTGCGAGTTG
>CAMCTH010000362.1 GCA_945877965.1 Planctomicrobium piriforme
CGACTTGCTGACGGCGCGACTCCCGGTGTACGGACCGTTCTGACGATAGGCAACGACGTACGACGCCAACTCAGGCATGCTCGCCGTCAGCGCTTCGTTGAGTTTTTCCAAGTCGGACTCGTTCAAGTTCACCCGCGGCGCTCCGGTCAGATCGAGATTCGTTTCAGCGCTGTGGACCGTCAGGTAGCCGATCCAGCCGCGATCAAACGAACCGTCGGCTTCGACTCCTTCGGGCAACAGGCCGCCGGTTTCGTGCGGGTCGGCAAAACCGTTGTGATCGACGTCGAGACCGAACAGCAGCGCCGGCGTAACGCCGCGAACGAGCAGCAGTTCTTCGACGTTCGTCGGCACGCCGTTCTTCGGCGCGTAAGGGGGCGTGAGTCCGGAGTAATACGAAGCCTCGGCCCCGAACTCGCGTTCATCTTCGTCGGAGTCGACCCAGTCGAGAATCGAGTCGGCCGTCTCTTCCGTCATGCCGGGGAGCTTCATCAATCGCTCGCGTTGCGCGGCCGGTTCTTGCCCCTCTTGCAGCAGCGTGGCGAGGTTCAACTTCGCCGATTCATCTTCAAGGCCGAACCGCATCGCGGCCGGAGCGTCGGGCTCCCACTTCGGAGCGACGATGCTGAACGTGCCGCGCCGCTCCGGCTGAGCATCGTCGACGACGACGATCGCTTGGAACTCGGCCGGGTTGTCGTACAAGCCGCCGCGCTCGCGAAGCATTTCGTGATCGAGCTTCAACAGCCGCAGCGTCTTGGCGATGCCGCTATCGCAGAGATACCGCGTTTGCAGGGCTTGACCGTGCGCATCGGCGGCTTGGTATTCGGCGAGCATCAACTCCGAAAACGTGTAGCCGGCCAACGCCAGCAACGACACCACGACGAGAACGACCGGCAAGGCGATGCCGCGGCGAATGTTTGGTGCAAGTTCGTTCATGGCGACGCCTCCGCGGAGGTCGCTGAACTACTGATTGCCATCGTCCCTGTGGCTTTCATCGTCGCCGCCGGCAAATGGACGACGAGACGATAGGTACGATCGTCGGGCAAGGCCGGTATGCTTTGCAACGCGAGGGGGTCGAGTCCGCCTCCGAGAGGCGCAGCCCGCAGGGTGACGAGAATCTCGACGCACAACGGCAGCGAGCCTTGCAGCGACGAATCCCAATCGAACAGCCACTCAGTCCCGTCGAAGTAGCGGAACTCCAAGGCGGCGACTTCCGGCGCGAGTTGCCGATCTTGTAGTCCGACGTCGGTCGCCCCTTGCGTCGCTTCGAAATTGGCCGTGGCCTGCGAGGTTTCGCGACGCGTTAGTCCGCCCGGCGCCGCCGTCGCTCCCGTCGCGCTGGCAGCGGCGATCGTCGCTCCGGTCCCTTGCGCCAGCGTGTCGAGATAATAGCTCACTCGCTTCACATCGCTCAGCGCATCGGCGGAGACCGGCACCACGAGCGTCGGATCGGCAGCCATGAGCGAAGCCGAAATCTTCGGCAAGCGGCTCATATCGAATTGCAGTTCGTACTGCGTGCCGTAGAACATGCCCGAGGCCGTGGCGGTCGCGCTGCTTGCAGGCGAGGTCGCAGCATCCTTCGCTGCCGCGGCGTCGTCCGCACTCGTCGTCGTACTCGAAGTCCCCGTTGAGTTCGTGCCGGTCGTATTGGAGGTCGACGTGGAATTCGAAGACGAGTCGAGCGACGAAGTGAAGTCGGCAACGACTGCGGCTTCGTCGACGATGATCGGTACCGCGGCACGGAGGTCGTCGGCGATCCGTCGCAGCAAAGCCCTCGCGAGTTGGGCTCGTTCGACTTCGGCGCGACCTACTTCCGAAACCCGCAGATAGGTGCCGATCGCTCCGGCGATCGCGGCGATGATGACGCCGGAGATCAGCAACGTCAGCAGGACTTCCAGCAACGTGAAGCCGGCGCGCGGCGAAGGGCGTGTCGTATAATTCACGGCGTCGTCTCCGCGGCGGCGGCCGACGATTCCATCGCGGCTTCCTCGGCGAGGATGATCGGGTCGATCATCCACCGCACGAGCGTGAAGTCCGTGGGCCGTTGCTCCGGCGGCAAATTCTCGGCCACCGTCACTTGTACCGAGATCAGGCCCGCATCGAGTTGCGGCACGACGGCGATCGTATAGTTCCATGCTGGATCGGTTTCCAGGGGCACGGGCCCGACGGCGGTTGCGGGCAACAAACCTGCCGCGACTTCGGCGAGTTTGCTTTCGCAGATCAACTGGGCCTCGGCCAACGTCGCAGCCCGACGTGCGCCGACGAGCCCTTGATCCGTCAACTCGCCGATGATCGCCAGACTGCCGACGAGAATCGCCAACGCCAGAATCACTTCAAGCAACGTGAAAGCCTTGCGACGAACACGTCCCAATGACCGAGCCATTCGCGGATGCGACCTGGTAAACGTCATGGCAACGCCTCGATCGGCGCGGCGCTCACTTCGCCGACGGCCGAACTGCCAGTTAGCCCGCGCAGACGCACGTCGACCGTCATCCCTTTGTCGTTAATCAGCACGACGCGAGCCGTCGAGGTCGTGCCGTCGGCTTGAAAGGCGATCTCGACCGTGCCGGGGAC
Source organism: Planctomicrobium piriforme (assembly GCA_945877965.1). Classification (GTDB taxonomy): domain Bacteria; phylum Planctomycetota; class Planctomycetia; order Pirellulales; family PNKZ01; genus CAMCTH01. Next base: position 2,572 of record CAMCTH010000362.1, read on the forward strand.
GGACTGAACCGCCGGCTGATCGGGCGACGGTTCCGTTTCGGCATGGCTGATCTGATGCTCTTCGGCGAGCGTCCGTTGCCAGATCGGCACGGCCGTTAGCGCGGCAGCATCGGCGGAGAACGTCGGCGTCGCCGCCGTCGGATCGGCTGCAGCTGCCACGGAGTAATACCGTTCGCCCACGACCAGCGTCAGCCGATGCTCATTGCCCGAGTCCATCGCTGCGACGCGGGCCTTTGCGAAATCAGCCTGCAACTGATCCGCGGCGTTTTTCAATCGCTCGGCGGCAAACGGACCGTCGAGCGCCGGCCACAGCATCGCGCCCAACGCCGTCATCAGCGCTAACACCAGCATCATCTCGATGAGCGTGAGGCCGTGTCGTCGTTCGCCGCGCACGGGGATCATGTCCCCTTCTCCCAGTTGCCGACGTCGTCTTCCGTCCCGTCGACCCGGTCAGGCCCCGCCGACCAAACATCAAAGCTGCTGGGGTTGTGCGTGCCGGGAGCCTTGATCTTGTAGTCGTTCCCCCACGGGTCTTTGGGGATCGCCTTGTCCAAGTACGGGCCCTTCCATTTCGTCGCGTCGATGTCGGCCGGCGCTTCGAGCAGCGCTTGCAACGTCGTCGGGTACTGACGGACGTGCAGCCAGTAGGTGCTGACCGGCGTGCTAAACGCCTTGGCTTGATTTTCGGCCTGTTTGAGTTCCGAGTCGCCGAGCACATTCTGAAAGGCCAACGTGGCGAACGAACCGAGGATGACGAGGATCGCCATGACCAGCAGCACTTCCATCAGCGTAAAACCGCGGCGACGACGACGATGCGAGGCGTTCATTTCAACGGGCTCCCAATCTCTCTGTGTGAGTCAAATGGTTAGTTTGCGAAGGACGATGCGTAGATATTTTTCAAGCGTTTAAATGGCCGAACTCATTTTGATGACCGGCAACAACAGGGCGATCGCCAACAACAGAATGACGACGGCCAGAAACAGGAGCATGAGCGGTTCGATCAACTTGACCACGAGATCCAACTGCCGCCATGTGCGGCGTTCGAGCGTGTCGGCGATGCGAATCAGCACGCGATCGAGGGTCGCCGATTCCTCTGCGACGGCGATCATCTCGACGACGGCCGGCGGAAAATGCCCCGAGGCGCCGAGCGGCTTGGCGAGCGATTGGCCAGCAGAGATGTTCTCCGAGGCGCGCATGACGGCTTGCGCCAGCACGCGATTGCCGGTCGCCGAGGCGCTGATGTCCAACGAGCGTAGAATCGGCACGCCGTTGTGCAACATCGTCCCCAGCACGCGACAAAACCGCGCAACGGAAAGGCTGAGAAAAATCGTCGAGATACCGGGTAGCCGGAGTTTGAGCGAATCGAATTGCAGCCGCCCCTTGTCACTCGCCAGCCACGTCTTCAGCCAGAATCCCGCCGCCACGACGACGCCCAACATCAACGGCCACCAAGTTTGCATCGCCGCGCTCAGCCCCAACAACCAATCGGTCGCGGCCGGCAGTTCGCCCCGCTGTCGCAACCGCGCGAACATCGTTTCGAACTTCGGGACGATGAAGATCAACAGGCCGATGACGACCAACGTTCCGAAGACCGCCAAGATCAACGGATAGACGACCGCCCCTTGCGTGCGACTCCGGAGTTCTTCTTGCTTCTCGGTGAACTCGGCGACCCGTTCGAGGGCCTCTTCGAGAAAGCCCCCTTCCGCGCCGGCACGGACCATGCTGACGGCCATCTCGCCGAAGACGCGCGGATGTCGCGCGAACGCTTCGTGCAGCGGCTTCCCCTCTTCGACGTCGCCGCGCACTCGGTCGAGCACGTCGACCAAGGTCGGCTGCGAGTTTTGTTTGCGTAATACTTCCAACGCCCGCATCAACGGCACGCCGCTGCGAAGCAGATCGGCCAACTGCCCGAAGAACGCCGTCAGCAAGGCCGCTTTCACACGCTTGCCGTTGCCGGTCGTCGCCGGGCGCTCGGCCTCGACCGCCACAGGAAACAACGACTGCCGCCCGATCAACGTCAGCGCATCTTGCACGCTCGCCGCCGCGAGCTTCCCGCTCACCTGTCGGCCCGACATATCGCGCGCGGTGTAAAGAAAGTCGGGCATCGAGATAATGGGGAAGGCGGAGGGCGGAGGGCGGAAGGCAAGCAGCAGGCGGGGAGCGAGCAGAATCACAGACGAGCAGAATCGATGGGCGAAGGAGTTCGCAGATCATGAACTGCTTGCGACGATCAGGAGTCGGCCGCAGCCGTCCCCCTTCCGCCCTCCCCCTTCTACCTTACGTCCGATTGTATTCTCCCTTGGTGACGCGCACTACCTCGTCGACCGTCGTTCGGCCGTCGAACACCTTGAGCCAGCCGTCCTCGCGCAAGGTTCGCATACCTTCTTCGACGGCCGCTTGCTTGATTTTCCAACTCGTGGCCCGATCGTGTGCCAACTGCCGCAGGCGTTCGGTGGTCGTCATCAATTCAAATAGCCCCATCCGCCCGGCATAACCCGTCTGGCGACACGAGCGACAACCGACCTGGCGATAAAGCGGCACGTTGGCGGCCCGGAACTGTTCCCAAGGAAAGTCGCGCGGCATCTCGTCGACCGTCGGCTCGTACGGCGCGCGGCACTCCGCGCAGAGCTTGCGAACCAGACGTTGCGCCATCACCGCCTCGACCGTCCCCGCGACCAAGAACGGCTCGACTCCCATATCGACCAACCGCGTGTAAGCGCCGGCCGCATCGTTCGTGTGCAACGTGCTGAAGACCAAGTGCCCGGTGAGCGACGCTTGGATCGCGTTCTCGGCCGTTTCCAAGTCGCGGATTTCGCCGACCAGCACGACGTCGGGATCGTGCCGCAATATAC
>CAMCTH010000363.1 GCA_945877965.1 Planctomicrobium piriforme
TTGAGCAAGCGGCAGCGGTCGACGATGTTCATGACGTTGATGGCGCTCTACCAGTCGTGGCTCTATCGCCACACGCGGCAAGAGGATCTGCTCGTCGGCACGGCCACGGCGGGACGAAATCGCCCCGAGTTCGCGCCGGTCGTCGGCGACTTCATCAACCCGGTCATCATTCGCGGCAACCTCGGCGGCAATCCGACGTTCAGCGAGTTCCTCGAACGAACTCGCCAAAAGTGCCTCGGTGCGTTCGATCATCAAGACTATCCGCTGCCGCTGCTGGTCGAGAAATTGCAGCCGGCTCGCGACGCGAGCCGTAATCCGCTGTTCCAGACGATGTTCATCCTGCAGCGCAGCCAATCGTCGGGCAGTCGCAGCCTGCAAGGGTTCATGACCGGCCAAGGCGACGCCGAAATGTCGCTGGCCGACGGTCTCACGGCGGAGTCGTTGGAGTTCGACCAGTACGACGCTCAGTTCGACGTCGCCCTCTCGGCCGTCGAAGCCGGCGACGTGATCAACTGCCAGTTCCAATACAACACCGATCTATTCGACCGCGACACCGTCCGCCGGATGGCCGAGCATTTCGCCGTGTTGGCCCGCGCCGTCGTCGAAGATCCAAATCGCTCGATCGCGCGGCTCGCCGTTCTGAACGAAGAGGAACGGCGCCGCTTGGCCGTGCAGTGGAACGCTACCGACGCCGATTTCCCGCGGACGTCGACCGTCGCCACGTGCTTCGAAGATCAAGCCCGGCGGAATCCCGACGGCGTCGCCGTCGTCGGCGGCAGCGAGCAACTGACGTACGGGCAATTGAATGCCGCGGCGAATAAGATCGCGCATCACCTGCTTTCGCTCGGCGTCGGGCCTGAATCGCTCGTCGCCGTCAGCACCGAGCGGACGCCGCGAATGCTGGCCGCGCTGCTCGGCATTTGGAAGGCGGGCGGGGCGTATGTGCCGCTCGATCCGAGCTTCCCCGCCGATCGTTTGGCGTACATGCTCGGAAGCTCGCAAGCCTCGGTGCTGATCACCGAGCGAAGCGTTCGCGATCGTTTGCCGGCCTATTCGGGTCGTATCGTCCTGCTCGACGACGATTGGTCGACGATCGACGCGCTGAGCGATGCGAATCCGCCGGCGACCGCCGTGGCCGACAATCTGGCATACGTTCTTTACACCTCGGGCTCAACCGGTCAGCCGAAGGGCGTGGAGATTCCGCATTCGGCCGTCGTCAACTTCTTGTGGTCGATGGCGAAGCGGCCCGGCCTGAAGCCGAACGATTCGGTGTTGGCGATCACGACGTTGTCGTTCGATATCTCGGTCCTCGAACTCTATCTGCCGTTGATCGTCGGGGCTCGCGTCGTGTTGGCTTCGCGTAGCCAAGCGGCCGACGGTGCCTGGCTGGCCTCGAACATCGCAGCACTTGGCGTGACCGTCGTACAAGCGACTCCGGCGACGTATCGCTTGTTGCTCGCGGCAGGCTGGACAGGTTCGAAGCAATTGAAGTTGCTGTGCGGCGGCGAAGCACTGCCTCGCGATCTCGCCCAGGCGTTGCTCGAACGAAGCGGCGAGTTGTGGAACGTTTACGGTCCGACCGAAACGACCGTCTGGTCGACCGTCGAGCCGATCACCGCGCTCGACGGCCCGATCACGATCGGCCGACCGCTTGATAATACGCAGGTCTACATTCTCGACGATCTCTGCGAGTTGATGCCGATCGGCGTGCCGGGCGAATTGTGGATCGGCGGCGACGGCGTCGCCCGCGGCTACCGCGGTCGCGAAGATCTGACGTCGGAGCGGTTCGTACGCGATCCGTTCCGCAGTGCGCCGGGTGCCCGGATGTACTGCACCGGCGACGTCGCGCGACGTCTGCCCGACGGCCGGATCGAATGCCTCGGCCGAGTCGATCATCAGGTCAAGGTCCGCGGTTTCCGTATCGAACTGGGCGAAATCGAAGCGGTGCTGGCCGATCATTCGGCCGTTCGCCAGACGGTCGTTCACACGTTCAGCCGCGGCGGCGATGTGCAACTCGTTGCGTACGTCGTGCCGCAAAATACGACGCCGACCGTCGCCGATTTGCAGTCCGCGCTTCGCACGAAGCTCCCCGATTACATGGTGCCGGCCTCGTTCGTGTTCTTGGCAGAACTGCCGCGGACTCCGAACGGCAAGATCGATCGCAAGGCGTTGCCGGCTCCAGAGGCCGGCGCAAGCCGCAGTACGGAATATGTCGCTCCTCGCAATGATGTGGAGCAGGCGGTCGTCGATTTGTGGAAGCAAACGCTCGGCGTCGACAAGATCGGCGTGAACGACAACTTCTTCGAACTCGGCGGGCACTCGTTGCTGGCCGCGCAGATGGTTTGGAACTTGCGCCAACGCTATCCGGTCGAAGTGCCGCTTCGCAAGCTGTTTGAATCGCCGACGGTTGCCGGCGTGGCGCGGATTCTCGATCCGACGCTCGCGGCGTCAATCATCGACGAGTCGGCAACGGCCGCACATCACGACGCGATCGACTTCGAACGCGAAGCGCAACTCGATGCAGACATCACCCCGCCGTCGGGCATGCAGGCCGACCTCACGAAACTCAATCGACTCTTCCTCACCGGCGGCTCCGGCTTCCTCGGCTCGCATCTGCTCAAACATCTGCTCGACGACACCCGAGCCGAAATCTACTGCTTGGTCCGCGCCGCCGATGCGTCCGAAGGTTTGAAGAAGCTTGAGCGTAATTTCGCCAAGTACGGTCATCAGCATGCCGACTTTGCTCGCCGCGTCCATCCCGTCGTCGGCGATCTCGATCGTCCGCGGTTCGGCTTGAGCAGCGACGAGTTCCAAAAGCTCGGCTCGACCGTCGATGCGGTTCTGCACAACGGCGCGTCGGTCAACTTGGTCTACCCGTACGAAATGCTGAAGCCGACGAACGTTCAGGGCACGAAGGAAGCGTTGCGGCTCGCCTGCGTCGCGCGACCCAAGCCGTTCCACTTCGTCTCGACGTTCTCGGTCTATCACGCGACGGCCCTGCTCGGTGCGAAAGAGATCTTTGAGCAAGATCCGTTGCCGCCGTGCGAGACGCTGCACGGCGGATACCACCGCACCAAATGGGTCGGCGAACGTTTGGTCCGCGAGGCCGAAAAACGCGGGCTCCCCGTCGCAATCTATCGCCCGGGTCGAATCACCGGCGACAGCCGCACCGGGGCCGCCAACACCGCAGACTTCCTGCACGTCATGCTCACCGGCTGTCTCAAGCTCGGAGCCGTTCCAGCGTTCGAAGACCCGATCGACATGACGCCGATCGATTACGTCGGTCGCGCCGTTGCGGCCCTCGTCACCCGTCCGCAATCGCTCGGCAAGTCGTTCCACTTGGTGAACGCCCAACCGCTGACGATGCCGATGCTAGTCGAGTACATGAACGCGCACGGCTTCAGCTTGCAGCAACTTCCGTTCGGCGAGTGGTATCGGAAGGTCGTGGCCGAGGCGGCCCGCGAGCCGAGCGCCGAGTTGGAAACGCTTCGCGAGATGTTCGCTGCCCCGCACGGCGGCGAGCCGACGGACGACGATTTCAAGTTCTCGACGATGCAGCCGCGGTTCGATGCGCGCAACGTCGAGACGGTTCTGGCCGGCACCGGCATCGCGTGCCCGCCGGTCGATGCGAAGCTGCTCGACACCTATGTGCAGTTCCTCGTAACGCACGGCTTCACGCAAGCGACGGAGTCGTCGTCGGCTGCGTCGCAGCATGCTGAAACCAAAGCGTGGCCGGGCGGTTCGGCGAATCTGAACCGCGGTGCGGCTCAGTTGTTCGATCGCGTCGTGGCCGACGCCGATCGGCTTCGCGCTGCCGTGCATAGCATCGGCGGCGCGACGGTCGTTGATCTCGGCATCGACGTCGTCGGCGGTCTCGAAGCAGGCCGACGCTTGGCGGAAATCTGCCTCGCCGGTCTCGGCGAAGTGACGCTGGCGCAGGCCGGTACGGCTGATGCCTCACGCGTCTCCGTCGTCGTGCAGACGGATCGTCCCGTCGAGGCGTGCCTCTTCGCTCAATACGCCGGTCGCAAGATTTCGGTCGGCAAGTATTTTGCGATGGGCTCGGGCCCGATGCGGGCCGCGTCGGCCGAGGAAGCGATCTTCACGCATCTCGGCTATCGCGAGACGAGCGACGTCGTCGTCGGCGTGTTGGAGACGCGCAAGCTGCCGACGGTCGAAGTCATTCAAGAGATTTCCGCCCGTTGCGGCGTCGCGCCAAGCGGCGTGCGACTCTGCGTCGCGCCGACGGCGAGCCTCGCCGGGACTGCGCAGGTCGTGGCTCGTTCGATTGAAACGGCGTTGCACAAGTTGCACGAAGTCGGTTTCGACGTCGCCCGCGTCGTCTCGGCGTTCGGCAGCGCCCCGCTGCCGCCGGTCGGCAAAGACGATATGGCGGCGATTGGCCGGACGAACGATGCGATCCTGTACGGCGGCGACGTGACGTTGTGGGTCCGCGGCGATGACGCGAGTCTCGAAGCGGTCGGCCCCCAGGTCCCGAGCAACTCGTCGACCGACTACGGTCGGCCGTTTGCCGAGATCTTCGCCCACTACGGACACGATTTCTACAAGATCGATCCGCGGTTGTTCAGCCCCGCCGTCGTCACGCTGGTGAACCTCGACACGGGCCGATCGTTCCGCTACGGTGAGACGAACGCCGACGTTTTGCGGCGCTCGTTTAACTCGTAGCCGGCCTAATGCGTATCGCCGTTCTCGGATCGCCCGACAGTTGGTACCTCGGCGATTTGCGCCGAGCGGCAACGGCGCATGAAGAGATCATCTCGGTCCCCTTCGACCGAGTGTCGTCGCAACTCGCTTGCGGTTTCGCGCGCGGGACGGAATCGATCACGTCGACCGACTGCGACCTCACGACTTGCGATGCCGTGCTGGTTCGCACGATGGCCCCCGGCTCGCTGGAGCAAGTCGTCTTTCGCATGGACGCGTTGGCTCGACTCGAAGCGTCGGGCGTGACGGTCGTGAATCCGGCGAAGGCAGTCGAGGCGGCGGTTGACAAGTTTCTCACCTCGGCGAAGCTGCAAGCGGCGGGCTTAGCAACGCCGCGAACCGTCGTTTGTCAAACGGCCGACGACGCGATGCAGGCGTTCGCCCAACTCGGCGGCGACGTCGTTCTCAAACCACTGTTTGGGTCCGAAGGACGCGGCATCACGCGCCTGCAAGACGAAGCCCTCGCGTTGCGGGCGTTTCGTATGCTCGAACAACTCGGAGCGGTCCTCTATCTGCAAGAGTTCATCGACCATCCGGGCTACGATCTGCGGTTGCTCGTGATCGGTCGGAAGGTGCTGGGAATGCGTCGTCGGAGCGCCGACGATTGGCGAACGAACTGTTCGCGCGGGGCGGTGGCCGAGCCGTTGGAAGTGACGGCCGAACTCGCGGACTTGGCACA
>CAMCTH010000364.1 GCA_945877965.1 Planctomicrobium piriforme
CGATTGAATCACTGGAGACGTCCCACGATTCGGGGAGCGGCGACTTCTGCTTGGCGTCGTCGAGCATGAACCGCCACGGATCGAGGATCCACAAACTTCCCGACTCGGCTTCGGCGGCGAGTTCCGTGCAGCACGGCAGCCACCGCGCCTGCGGCAAGCGCTTCATCAGATTCTGCGAATTCTGCCGCATGACCTCGATGCATAACCAATGCGCCTCGGCATCGTCGAACTCTTCGCGCTGCTGTGCTTTGGCGACGTTCGTGATCTCATCGCCGCCGCCGATGACGACGATCGTCTCGGCCGCCGGCTCGCGCGCCAGCCACCGCGTCAGCAGCGACGCGTAGTCGAGCTTCATCACGCTCCCGCCGAGTTTGACGACTCGCCGTTGCCCGCCGTTCACGACCACCGTCCCTCCCGCGCGATTTGGGCCAAGGCAAAGGCCGGTCCGACGCGCGACGCCGACGGGCCGAACTCCTCGGCCAACGACGTAATCTTCCCCGCCCAACCGACATGCGCCAGCGCCTCGCGGGCCAGAAACTCCCCCTGTCCGCCGACCACGACGACCTGCGGCGATTCGATCATCGACGGCGTCGCGCGAGAGAAGGCATCGGCAATTCGCCTCGCCTGCGCGAGCTTGACGACCGCCGACGCCGTCATCGCATCGTGTTCGTCGAACGTCTCGCCGTCGGCGCATATGCAGCGTGCCAGTCGTGCGCGAGCAAACTCGCGCGTCGCCGGGCGACCGTCGGCCGTGTTGCAATCCTCCCCATGCTCGGGCAGCATTCGGAGCATGAGATAAGCATCGTGCGCCGTTGCAAACAATTCTTGGGCCGTGCCGCAAACGCGTCCGCGATACGGCAACGTCGGCGTCACCGCGCAGATCGGGCTCCGCACGACTCCCGTGTAAACCAACTCGCCGATCGCCAACCGATCGACGTCCGTCCGACCGACCGCGACGGGCCTACCTCCTACGAGCGGAATGATATCGGTCGTCGTCGAGCCGACGTCGACCAACACACCGGCTTGCGGCGCGATCCGCTGCGCAACGAACGCTCCCATCGCATGCCAGTTCGACGACGACGCCTCTCGATGCCGCTGCTTCGCTTCCTCCGGCGCGACGAGCGAGCCGTCGGTCAGATAGATCCGAACGTCGACCTCCGCCGGGGCCGCGGCGATGACCGCATCGATAATTGCCGTCACTCCGTCGCGCTTCGTCGCGAAGCAATCGCACAACTCGCCGGTCATCGTCACGGCCCAATAGGCCGCATGCGGAGCATCGGTCAAGAACGTGCGGAGCGCGTCGGCCAGTTCGGTCGGATTCTTCCACAAGGCAAACGGCTGCGACGCGCAATAACGATCGCCGTCGGAAGCCTTGAGATTCGCGCCGCCGACGTCGAGCGCCAGTACGGCCGGGAGTTGCGTCATGATGAATTGAATATCTTGTTTAGCTGCCGGACTAGCCCGGCGCGGGGCCGCGATCATTTTCGGACGATGGTCATCGTCGGACAGAGAGTCGTCAAAACTCAAACATACCTTACGTTGCCGGCCGCATCGAACTCGATCCCACCCTGACGAAAAACCAGTTGGGGGATGCGCCCCGCGACGACGTCGAGCATCGCCTGGGCCAGATTCGTTTCCGCCAACGCTCGCAGGCCGACGTACGAGGTGGTCAGCCGCGGGTTGACTTCGATCAGAAAGTCCTGCGAACCGTCGTCGGCCGGGCCGAGCACGAGATCGAGCCCGATGTAACCTTGCCACGGCGGCATGACCGCTGCGGCGTGGAGAGCCAACCGCTCGGCCCGCGCGGCCAGCGCCGGTGCGAGCGGACACGCCCCGCCGAGATAGGCGAACGTCCCGTCGTCGGCGAGTCTCTGCGAACAGGCAGGCAACGGAAAGACACCCGCCGCTCCGCGCATCAATGCGACGCTCACCGACCGGCCGGGGACGAATTGTTCGAGCCGCCGAAACTCCCTCTCCCTTCGGGAGAGGGCAAGGGTGAGGGAAGCCGAGCCTCGCGTTGGGCTCTCTGTGCGCGAGTCGTCGTTTTGCATGCCCACGTCCAACTTCGGCAACGCACCCTCATCCGCCCATCGACCACCTTCTCCCGAAGGGAGCAGGGAAATCCCTTGCGAGCCGCAGCCGTCGTTGGGCTTTAAGATCGCGGGGAACGGAAAGTCTTCCGGAACCGGATCGCCCGGCGCGAGCAAAATGCCGCGCGGCATCGGCACGCCCGCCGCCTGCAACGTCGCAGCAACTTGTGTCTTGTCACTCGCCCAACGGCAGAACTCGCTCGACGGCGAAAGCAAGCAATTGCCGACGCGCTCGACCGTCTCGGCTCGTGTTGTCAGCAACCCGTCCGTCTCCGGCGCGATCAGCAATACGCCGTCCACCGTCGTCGCCGCAACTTCAAGACGGACGTCGCGGCATGAAACGACCTCGACATCGCGACAAGCCGCCAAGTCGGCGACTGCCGCTTCGAACATCGCCGTTCCTTCAGCACGCAGCGAAGACGGCAACCCCGGATCGCCGGAGGCGGTCAGATGCTCATAGAGGTAGATTCGCATAAATTGCCTAAATTCGACGCCGTACGGGCCTTCGGTTATTATCGGAGGCGTCCGCTTTGGCAACCGCTTCCGGAACAGAGGCGTTCGATGATTCGTTTATTTTCTAGCGCGCAAGCCTGCGCGATCGTGGCGATTTGCCTCAGCCTGGCGGCGGGGGAGATCGCGTTCGGTCAAGGCGACGGCAAGCGGGCCGTCGATGTGCCGCGATACGGCGTGCATGTCCGCGTGCCGCAGGCGTGGGACCTCGTCGACTGGAGTCGCGACGACACGGCCTTCGTCTGCGATCTACCGCAGGACCGCAACTCGCCGGTCGGCCATGCTTCGTGCAAAATCACCGTCGCGCCTGAGAATCTCGAAGTCTATCAACGACAGTTCGCGGCCGAAGGGAAACTATCAGCCGACAAGGCCGCGACGAAGACCCAACCGCGTCGCGCGCTATTAAAGAATGAACTCTCGTCGCTTGCGAAAGCGAATTTCCTGCCCGAGTTAGTAGAAAAATTCGAGCGGCGACTGACGGCCGAGTGGGAATTTGAGAACGTCGAAGGCGTCCGTTGGTACGAACGTCGCGAACTCGTCATCGGCGACGGCATGCTCTACACCTTCACGCTCGACTCCGACGAATCGCACTACGACGCTTACGTCCCCGACTTCGAAGAGATGCTGGCCGCGGCCCAGATCAAGCCGCTCGACGTCGGCCTCAAACGGATCGAGGAAGACTACTGGCTGCAAAGCGAGTATCACTTCGCCATCAAATTGCCCCCGACGTGGCGGCCCGCCTTCGCGCCCAATGGGCGAATGCTGTTCTACGCCGTCGGCGCGGCTCACGGCCTGTTCAGCGACAACCTCGTCGTGCTCGCATCGCCTAGCAAAGGTCTCGAACTCGAGCAGCTTGTGAAAGAGATGCCGGCCGAAGTGAAACGGCTCGACGAGAAAGCCGAAGTCGTGTGCAGCCTCGTGCCGCAAGGCAAAGTGACGGCGCTCGAGACCGTCATCCACACGAAGCGCGGCCTCACCGACGTCGTGATCCTCGAACGCCGCTTCCAAACCAAGACGCGGAACTACGAACTCAAAATCACCTGCGAAAGCAAAACGTTCCGCAAACAAGAAGCCGAATTGCGAGCCGCCCTGGACGGCTTCGTCGAACTACCGCCGACGGCGAAGCCGAGCGAGACCTAACGAGAGTAAATCCGCAGATTGCACAGATTTCGCAGATCAAAAGGAGAGCGAAGTAAATACGCTCAAATCTGCGAAATCTGCGGACGCGTTCCTTCTGAATTTCTAAAAGATTCCCAACTGATCGCGAGCCGCTTCGGTCATGCGGTCCGGCGTCCATGGCGGGATCATCACCAGTTTCACTTCGTTGCTGCCGACGCCCGGGACGCGCATCACGGCGTCCTTAGAACCTTGCAACAACTGCGGGCCGGCGGGGCAAGCGGGGCTGGTCATCGTCATTTCGACGACGACGTGCTTCTTGTCGTCTTCTTTCCGATCGCTGACCGTCACGTTGTAGACCAAGCCGAGGTCGACGATGTTGACGAACAACTCGGGATCGATCACCGCCTTCAGCGCTTCGCGGAGAACGTCTTCGCTGATTTCGCCGCTCTCGGATGCCGCGACGACGGCCGCGGCCGTGGCGGCTTCGTTCGGCGGCGGGACGACGCAGTCGTCTTTCTTAGGGAGAATCGGCATGCCGGAGGCAATCTTGTCCGGGGCGCTGCTCGGCGCGGCCGACATGTCTTCGGCCGAAGTCGTTTCCGGAGCCAACGTCGCCGAGCCGATCGCGATCAGGACGTCGCCGTTTTCGACCTTACAAGAATAGGCGGTCGTTGGGCGCGTGGCGGGCATCGTCAGGGCCGCACCGGTGCGGATGTCGAACATGGCGCCGTGTCGCGGACAGGCGAGCGTCTTCTCGCCCATCACGCCGTCGCTCAGCGGGCCGTCGTCGTGCGTACAGACGTCGTCGAGTGCAAAGAAGCCGTCGGGCATGTGGAACAGCACGAGCAGGCGATCTTCGACTTCGACGACCGTCTTGCCGCCGACCGGCACGTCTTCAACGCGGGCCGCCTTGACGTACTTCATCATCGTGGTAGCGCCGCTCATTATTCGTACTCCCGAATGCGTCGGCCGATCGCTTCGCCCAGGGCTTCGCGAACGCTTTCGATTTCGATCCGATCGAACACTTGCTGAAAGAACCCGGCGACGATCAAGCGGATCGCCTCTTTGCGGGTGAACCCGCGGCTGCGGGCATAAAAGATTTGCTGCTCGTCGACTCGGCCGGCCGTCGCCCCGTGCGTGCAGCGAACGTCGTCGGCCTCGATCTCCAAGCCCGGAATCGAGTCGGCTCGCGAGCCGTCGCTGAGCATGAGATTGTCGTCGCGTTGATAAGCGTCGGTCTTTTGCGCTTCGCGGTCGACACGGATCATGCCGCGCCAGACGACGCGGGCTTCGTCCTGCAGGGCGCCCTTGTAAAGCAGGTCGCTTTTGCAGTTCGGCGACTCGTGATGTTGCAGCGTGTGATACGACAGATGCTGCCGGCCTTCGGCAAACATCACGCCGTTGACCTGCGCCCGAGCGTGCGGGCCGACGAGGGCCGTGTGTTGATTGACCTTCGCGAGCTTCGAGCCGAGCGCGCCGATCGTCCATTGGAGATCGCCGTCGGCATCGACCGCACCCTTTTGATGCGCGAAGTGCCAAGTGCCCGAGCCCCAGTGCTGCAAGTTCACGTAGCGAAGACGAGCGTTCTTGCCGACGAAGAGTTCGATGCTGCCGCAGTGCAGGGCGGGGGCGTCATCGCCGGCCGTCTCACTGAGCAACGTCG